>DASQPR010000069.1:0-3513 GCA_035643815.1 Micromonosporaceae bacterium
GGAGTTGCACTGCCACACGAATTTCAGCTTCCTCGACGGCGCGAGCCAACCGGAGGAACTGGTCGAAGAGGCGGTGCAGCTCGGCCTGTCCGCGCTCGCCGTCACCGATCACGACGGGTTCTACGGCGTGGTCCGCTTCAACGAGGCGGCCCGCGAGTGGAAGCTGCCCGCCGTCTTCGGCACCGAGTTGTCGCTCGACCTGCCCGGACCGCAGAACGGCGAACCCGATCCGGTCGGGCGGCACCTGCTCGTCCTCGCTCGGGGACCGGAGGGGTATGCACGGATGTCCCGTACGCTCACCGAGGCTCACCTCGCCGGCGGGGAGAAGGGCAAACCGGTCTACGACGTGGACGAAGTGGCTAGCGCACTCCGGGATCACGCGCTCGTGCTCACCGGATGCCGCAAGGGTCCGGTGCCCGCGGCGCTGCTCGCGAGTGGCATGGACGCCGCCGCCGCCGAGCTCGACCGACTCGTCGCGCTGTTCGGGCACGACAACGTCGCCGTCGAGCTGACCCGGCGCGGTGACCCGCTCGACGACGACATCTGCGACGCGCTCGCCGCTCTCGCCGAAGGCTTCGACCTGCCGACCGTGGCCACCGGCAACGTCCACTACGCGACGCCGAAACGCCGGCCGCTGGCGACCGCGCTCGCCGCCGTACGGGCTCGGCGCAGCCTCGACGAGATGGACGGCTGGCTGCCCGCCGCGGCCACCGCGCACCTGCGGTCGGGGGACGAGATGGCGGCGCTGTACGCGGCATATCCGGGCGCCGTCGACCGGGCGGCGGCGTACGGTCGGGAGCTCGCCTTTGACTTGCAGCTCGTGTCACCGCAGCTACCGGCCTATCCGGTCCCGGTCGGGCACACGGAGATGACGTGGATGCGGCAGCTCACCATGGACGGTGCCCGAGCGCGGTACGGCGAACGCGGCCCGGACACCCGCAAGCAGTATGACCAGATCGACTACGAGCTGGACATGATCGAGAAGCTGGACTTCCCCGGCTATTTCCTCGTCGTCTACGACATCGTCAAGTTCTGCAAGGACGAGAACATCTATTGCCAGGGTCGCGGATCGGCGGCGAACTCGGCGGTCTGCTACGCGCTCGGCATCACGAACGTCGACGCGGTGCGGTGGAATCTCCTGTTCGAACGGTTCCTCGCGCCGGAACGCGACGGGCCGCCGGATATCGACATCGACATCGAGTCCGACCGTCGCGAAGAGGTCATCCAGCACGTCTACCGGAAGTACGGGCGCCGTCACACCGCTCAGGTCGCGAACGTCATCTCCTACCGGCCACGGTCGGCGGTCCGGGACATCGCGAAGGCGATGGGTTTCTCGCCCGGTCAGCAGGATGCGTGGAGCAAGGGTATCGACCACTGGGGCGCGCTAACCGGCGACACCCCTGAGGAGATTCCGGCGCAGGTCGTGACGTACGCCAATGAGGTCGCCACGTTCCCACGCCACCTCGGCATCCACTCCGGCGGCATGGTGATCTGTGACCGGCCGGTGATCGAGGTCTGCCCGGTCGAGTGGGCGCGGATGGAAAACCGCTCGGTGCTGCAGTGGGACAAGGACGACTGCGCGGCCACCGGCCTCGTCAAGTTCGACCTGCTCGGCCTCGGCATGCTCTCCGCGCTGCACTACGCGTTCGACATGATCGACACCAGCCGGCTCGCGTCCACCACCCCCGACGGCCGATCGGTGGATCTCAGCACGCTCGCGCTCGACGACGACGAGATCTACGAGATGCTCTGCCGGGCCGACTCGATCGGCGTCTTCCAGGTGGAGAGCCGGGCCCAGATGGCCACGCTGCCGCGCCTGAAACCGCGGAAGTTCTACGACCTCGTCGTCGAGGTGGCGCTCATCCGACCCGGTCCGATCCAGGGCGGGTCGGTCCACCCGTACATCCGGCGGAAAAACGGCCTGGAGAAGCCGGACATCCCGCACGAGAAGATGCGCAACGCACTCGACAAGACGCTTGGCGTGCCGCTGTTCCAGGAGCAGCTCATGCAACTCGCGATCGATGTCGCCGACTTCACCCCGGCCGAGGCCGACCAGCTGCGCCGGGCCATGGGCTCGAAGCGGTCGACGCAGCGCATGCAGCGCATCCGCACCCGTCTCTACGACGGCATGGCCGCCAACGGCATCACCGGCGCCCTCGCCGACGACATCTTCGTCAAGCTCGCCGCGTTCGCGAACTACGGCTTCCCGGAGAGCCACGCGATGAGCTTCGCCTACCTCGTCTACGCCAGCGCCTGGCTCAAGCGCTACCACCCGGCCGCGTTCTGCGCCGCGTTGATCAACGCCCAGCCGATGGGCTTCTACTCGGTACAGACGCTGGTCGACGACGCTCGCCGGCACGGTGTCACGGTGTTGCGCCCGGACGTCAACGCCAGCAACGCGAAGGCCACGCTGGAACGACCGCCCGGCTCGCGGGAGGCCAGCACAGCGGGTGAGCCGCCGGCTTCGTGGGGCGTCAACGGTCCACGGGTACGGCTGGGGCTGAGTTCCGTCCGTACCCTCGGGATCGAGCGCTCGCGCGGCGGAGAGGCACAGTCCGTCGCCGCTCGGATCGAAGCGGAACGCGACCGGGGCGGCCCCTACCGGGACATGGCCGACCTCGCGCGACGCGCGCGGCTGTCCACAACGCACCTGGAGGCGCTGGCCACCGCGGACGCGTTCACCGGGTTCGGCCTCACCCGGCGGGAGGCGCTGTGGGCGGCCGGCGCGGCGGCGCAGGAGAAGGCGGGCCGGCTGCCCGGCACGACAACCGGTCTCGACGCGCCGATGCTGCCTGGGATGGACGCGGTCGATGAGCTGGTCGCCGACGTCTGGGCGACCGGCCTGTCTCCCGAGTGCCATCCGGTGCAGTTCATCCGGGGTGGTCTCGACAAGCTCGGTGCGCTCTCCATCGAAGCCACGATGCAGGTCGAACACGGTAAGCGGGTGTTCGTTGGCGGCATCGTCACGCATCGGCAGCGGCCGGCGACCGCAAGCGGGATCACGTTCATGAATCTGGAGGATGAGACCGGGCTGCTCAACATCGTCTGTTCGCCCGGCCTGTGGCAGCGGTTCCGTCGGGTGGCGCAGACGTCACCGGCGCTGCTCATCCGTGGTCGGATCGAGCGCTACGACGGTGTGGTCAACCTGAACGCCGAACATCTGGCCCCGCTCCGGATGCCGGTGCGCACCTCATCCCGAGATTTCCGATAACCGTTAGATTCCGGCACTTGTGAGATCCCAATGAGCATTGCCCCCGCCGGGCGAACCGGCTAGGACGCATCTGCGCCCGGCACTACGCTCTGCAGACGTGGAGACGACCCGTGCCGGGCTCACGCCCGGACCGCGCACCGCCGTGATCTGGTCCGCGCTGCGGGCGGAACTCGATCGACGATCGGGCGAGCCACTGAGCGTGATCGACGTCGGTGGAGGCACCGGCGGTTTCGCCGTGCCACTGGCGCAGTCTGGGCACCGGGTCACAGTCATCGACGCCAGCCCGGACGCGTTGGCTAGCC
>DASQPR010000070.1:0-4081 GCA_035643815.1 Micromonosporaceae bacterium
CACGTACGTGACCGTGGCCGCCGGCTGCTTGGCATTCCGTACGGCCGCGACCAGGTCGCCGTAGTCGTGGACGGCCTTCCCGTTCACCGCGGTGATCTCGTCACCGTTGGTGATGCCGGCCTTCTTAGCCGGGGCGATCGCGCTGTCGCAGTTGGTCCCGTCGGCCGCCGCGGGCACGCAGGGAGCGACCGATACGTACGGCGCCGAGGCATTGATCGTTGCGTCGTCGGCCGACAGGAACTTCTCCCACTTCGGGTTCGTCACGCCGACGAACGACACCACGATCCAGAGCAGCACGAAGCCGAGGACGAAGTGGGTGAACGACCCAGCGGCCATCACGATCGTGCGTTTCCACACCGGGAATCGCCACATGGCGCGTGGCTCGTCCTCGGGCGCGACGTCATCGTCCTGCGGCGTCATGCCGACGATCTTGACGAACCCACCCAGTGGGAGGGCCTTGACGCCGTATTCGGTCTCGCCGCGACGGAAGGAGAACAACGTCGTACCGAATCCGACGAAATACCGCGTGACCTTCATGCCGAAGGCCTTCGCGGTGACCATGTGCCCGGCCTCGTGCAGGCACACCGAAGCGAGGATCAGCAGCGCGAACAGCACGATGCCGATGATCTTCAACATCTACGACCCTTCCGTCACGGCCGCCACACAGGTCCGCGCATGACCACGCGCCCAGGATTCGGCCGCGAGAACGTCTTCGACGGTACCTGGTTCCGCGAAGTCCGGGGCATCGGCCAACACGGACTCCAAGGAATCGACGATGCCGAGAAACGGCAGTCGGCCGTCGGCGAACGCCGCCACCAGCTCCTCGTTCGCGGCGTTGTAGATGGCTGGCCGGCAGTGCCCGGTAACGCCGGCTGCTTTGGCCAGCCGTACGGCCGGAAACGCCTGCTCGTCCAGCGGAAGGAACTGCCATTCGTGGGCTTTTGTCCAGTCCACCGGCGTCGCGGCCGCGTCGAGCCGATCGGGCCATCCGAGCGCCAGCGCGATGGGCAGGCGCATGTCCGGCGGGCTGCACTGGGCCAGGGTCGACCCGTCCCGGAACTCGACCATCGAATGGATGACCGACTGCGGGTGCACTGTGACGGAGATATCACCGTACGGCGTGCCGAACAACTCATGCGCCTCGATTACCTCGAGCGCCTTGTTGACCATGGTCGCCGAGTTGATCGTGACAACTGGGCCCATGTTCCACGTCGGGTGCCGCAGCGCCTGCTCGGGTGTCACGTCGCCGAGTTCGGCGCGGCTACGGCCCCGGAACGGTCCGCCGCTCGCGGTCAGCACAAGTCGCCGTACCTCACGGGGAGCGCCGGACCGAAGGCACTGGGCGAGCGCCGAGTGCTCCGAATCGACCGGCACGATCTGGCCCGGCCTGGCCACGGCTCGCACGAGTGGTCCACCGGCGACCAGCGATTCCTTGTTGGCCAGCGCCAGCGTCCGCCCGGCTCGAAGCGCGGCGAGCGTCGGCGCAAGGCCGCGTGAACCGACGACCGCGTTGAGCACCGTGTCGCACGGAAAGCTCGCAAGCTCGGTCATCGCGTCCGGACCAGCGACGATCTTCGGCAGCCGGAAGTCGCCGGTCGCCCAACCTCGCTGCTGAGCAACCGCGTAGAACGCGAGCTGGAGGTCTTGCGCCACCGACGCGCGGGCGACCCCGACGATCTCGACACCCAACTCGAGCGCCTGGGTCGCGAGCAACTCGACGTTTCCGCCGCCGGCGCCGAGCGCCACAACGCGGAACCGATCCGGATTGGCACGAACGATCTCGATGGCTTGGGTGCCGATAGAACCCGTGGAGCCGAGGAGAACGATCTCGCGCGGTGAACTCACTGCGCCATTGTCCCCCATGACCGCCGGATCGCGCGTTCCGCCGTCGCCATCTTCGCGGCGGCGGCTGGGCCTGGCCGCCGCGGCCCTGGTTCGGCCCGACTCAGTGTCATCGCCGATGCGTAGCGCGGCCGCGAAGCGCCTGTCCACGTAGCCGGCGCCGCGCGGACCGTCGGAGTCGGCCGAGTCGAGCGCGAATACCCTGCCGGCGCAGTCAACCGCCCATCGCATCGATGCGCGCGACCTCATCCGGAGTCAGGCTGAAGCCGAAGATGTCGAAGTTGGACGCCACACGCTCCGGCTTGGAGGACCGCGGGATGACCGGTGTCTCGTGCTCGATGTGCCACCGCAGCACCACTTGGGCCGGCGTGACGTTGTGGGCGCCCGCGATCTCGACCAGCGTCGGGTCGTCGAGATTCGTCTTCTTGAGCGGGCTGTAGCCCTCCAGCACAACGCCGCGTTCGCGATGCCCGTCCAGCACCGTACGGTCGAAACGCTTCGGGCTCCAAGAGATCTGGTTCACGACCGGGCCCTCGCCGGTCGCTTCGACCAACTCATCGAGCAGAGCAAGGTCGTAGTTGCTGACGCCGACCGTCGTCGTGAGTCCGGCATCGCGGATGTCGAGGAACTCCCGCCAGGTATCGAGCCCGGCCGTGCCGCTCGGTGGCCAGTGGATGAGCCAGAGGTCGACGTGGTCGAGGCCGAGCAACCGAAGGCTGTCCTCGATGGTGGCCCGGACCCGGTGCGCGCGACCCGGCGGGAGCTTCGTAGTGACGAATATTTCGTCGCGCGCTACGCCGCTGTCCTTGATCGCGCGGCCGACATCGGCTTCATTGCCGTACATGGTGGCCGTGTCGATGAGCCGGTAACCGGCGTCGATCGCGACCCGCGTCGCGTCATATGCCACCGCCGGCGCGAGTTGCCAGGTTCCGAAGCCGACCATCGGCATGAACACGTTGTCCGTCAGCCGCACCTGCGGCTTCGCGTCAGTCATGGCCCGATTATGCCCGGGCCGACGCCCCAGAAACGCCGGTACGCGCCTCGATCAGCTCACCGACCTGGACCCCGGCGGTCTTAGGCTGCGTCGTCGAGCCCGCGGTCGACTTCGGTGCGCAGTGCGTTGAGCGAAAGCCCGGTGTCGGTGAGGATCTTCGCGGCCGAGCCGTCACCCTCACGGATCAGCCCGAGCAACAGGTGCTCCGCACCGATGTAGTTGTCGCCGCGGCGGAGCGCCTCGCGCAGCGACAGCTCCAGCACCTTCTTCGCCCGCGGGCTGAAGCGTGGATTGTCATGCGACCCCGCCGGGACAACGGCGCCGCGCCGGAAGAGGCCACGTCGACGCCGAGGCTCATCGTCTTCGGGCGCGCGCAGCGCCCCCTCGCCGAACGTGCCTTCGACGCTGGCAATCACCGCGTCAAGGTCGATCCCGATTGCGCGGAGTGCCTCAGCGTCGGCCGGCCCGAGTGGATCCGCCGGCGGTGGCACTAGACGCAACGCCTCGGCACGGACGCCCTCGGCGGTCAGGCCGGCGGCACTCAGGACGCCGTACGCCACGCCGCGGTCCGTCGCGAGCAGCGCGATCAAGAGGTGCTCGGTGCCGATGTGGGGCCGATGCGCCGCAATCGCCTCGCCCCGGGCCCGCTGCACCGTCTCGCGGGCCGCCGTCGTAAATCGCTCGAACATCCCTAACCCTCCCGTGTCGGGCGCCGACGCGCCGGTGCCTCCGGCGATGCGGCATGCGCTGCGTGCTTCTGGTGCACCGCCTGTTTGCTCACTTCAAGCGCGTCCGCGATCTCCTGCCACGACCAGCCCTGGCGGCGAGCGTTGCTGACCTGCAGCGCCTCGAGCCGCTCGGCCAGCCGTCGCAGCGCGAGCGCGGCACGCAGGCCGGTGCGCGCGTCGGCGCCGCCAGCGGCGACCGCGAGCTCGTTGACCTCACTCATGGTGTCAACCTTAGTTGACACGAGGAGTTCTCGTCAAGTTGACTTGACGATCTCCGGAGCGCACGAGGTTGCCACTCGACGTGCGTACGGCTCTGCACGCACCGACGCCGGCAGAGTCGTAGGACCACAAAGACAACCGCTTGCGCCCTACGGCTCTGCACGCACCGACGCCAGCAGAGTCGTAGGACCACGGAAACGACCACACGCGCCCTACGGCCCTGCACGCACCGAGGCCAGCAGAGTCGTAGGACCACAAAGACAACCGCTCGCGCCCTACGGCTCTGCACGCACTGGCG
>DASQPR010000071.1:0-4758 GCA_035643815.1 Micromonosporaceae bacterium
GAGCCGGCTGGTTCAGGCCGAGGGCCGAGACGCGTGGCTCAGCGACACTTCCCTGCACACTGTCCTCGTCCTCCGGCGCCGGACACGTCCGGGTCGCTCGGGCGTGAACCTCAGCCGCGGTATTGGCCGTCTCCGTACGGCATGCCACGGCGGGATTCGGGATGCCCGGAACCGTCGTCGCCGAACGGATCGGCCGGCGCGCGGTACTGGCCGCCACCGTATTGACCGCCACCGTAGACGCCTCCGCCGCGGCCGTTCTGACCATCGGGGCGGGGGCCGTCGGGGCGGGGGCCGTCGGGGCGTTGGCCGCCGGGTGGTGGTCCGGCGGGTGGTGGTCCGCCCGAGCTGGGACGCCCGGACGGTCCGCCCGATGTTGAGCCGCCGGGATACTGGCCACCGCCGTAGACGCCACCGGCCGACCCCGGTGAAACGGGTGGGCTATTCGGTGCGCCGTACACACCGGCTCCGCCCATCGCGGCCGGCAGGCGTGCACCGCCGCTTCCCTCCGCGCCCGACTCGGTGGCCTTGGCGGCCTCGCCGGCAAATCCCTTACGTGCGCGCCGGATTCCGAGCACGCCGATCAGCAACAGCACGAACCCGACCGCCGCGACGCCGGCCAGCAACCACATCAGTTGTGAGAACGTCAGCTTGTTGAACCACGCCCGTATTGCGCTCGGCTTGCCCGGGCCGGCCGCTGCCTCGGCCGCCTTCTTTGCCGCCGCCGCGCTCAACGGCGCCGCCGGCTTGTATTTGAGGATCGGTGCCGCGGACGCCGTGTCCGACACGGTCAGGAACGACTTGCTGTCGGTTGTGTACGCGATCGCGTAGCCCTGCTCCTCGTTCGGCATTGGCGTGATACGCGGCTTGCCCTTGGTCAGGGCGGCCACCACGTCGCCGTTCGTGACGTCCCATTCGTAGGCGTCGGTCAGCGTACGCAGGGCGACCTTCTTGCCGTCCGGTGCGATCGCGCCGCCGGTGATCTCGTTCTGGGCCGGGCCGCGGTTGCCGAGCTTGTTCGACGTCCCGGTTTGCTCCGGCGTGAACTGGCCGGCCTTGGTGAGCTGCATCGTCTTGCCGGTCGTCAGCGTTCCGGAGTACGTAAAGATCGTGGCCGGACCGCTGATCGCCTTCGTAATGAAGATCGGTGCGCCGTTGCCGTTCAACAGAAGCGCCTCGGTGTTGTGTGACCCGTCCGGGTAGGAGAAGCGATAGCGCGTCATCGTGTTCTTGCTCGTGACCTTGAACAGCGCAACCGTCTGGCGCTGCGGGGAGACCGGCTGGTCGCCGGTGTCGGCGATCCACAGCGTGCCCTTGCTGTCGACGGCGATGTCCTGCGGGTCGACCGCCGCTCCGTTCGGATACGACTGGGCCGAGCCGATCCGACCGCATTTCGCGTCGAGATACGCGACCCGGTTGCCCCAGGTGTTGTTCTTGCCGTCGATGACCGCATAGCCGTTCGCGGTCGCCACAAGGCCGGTGATCTGGACCGCCGCGCTGGTGCTGATGGTGCAGACCGTGCTCGGAGCGACCGGTGGCGGGACGGGCGTCGGCAGCGGTGTGGCCGCGGTGACTGGCGTGGCGACGCCGGTCGCGCCGGGCGAAGGGGCCGCAAACGCCGGTGCGCTGACGGATCCGATCAGCACAACGGCCGCGGCAACGGCCGCCATCCGAACAGAATGCATCGGCCTAGTGTTGCAGAGATAAACCGGAAATCGGCGACCGCAAGGCGTACCTCACAGTGTGTTATCAGTTAGAGATCCACTAGCCAGCTCATACGGGTGCAATTGGGCGGCAAGCGACTCGGGAACCCGTACCCACAGTTCTGTCCCGGCATCGCGGTGATCCGCGCTCAACACCTCGCCGCGCTCGTGCGCCGCGGCGACGAGATCCCCCCGGTCGTACGGCACCAGCACGCGCAACTCGACCGCCGGACGCGGCAGGCGAGCCTCGACGGCGAGTCGTAGGTCGTCGATGCCGGCGCCGGTGCGTGCCGAGACGAAGAGCGCGGCCGGCCAGAGCCGCTTGAGGCGCAGCAGCGTCTCCTCGTCGGCGGAGTCGATCTTGTTAACCACGAGCAGTTCGGCGACCGCGTCCGCGCCGACCTCGCCCAGCACCTCGTGCACCGAGCGCACCTGCTGCTCGGGGTCCGGGTGCGAGCCGTCGACGACGTGCACGACAAGATCCGACTCGGCGACCTCCTCCAGCGTGGACCGAAACGCCTCGATCAACTGGTGTGGCAGGTGCCGGACGAAGCCGACGGTGTCTGAGTACGTGAAGATGCGGCCGTCCGCGGTCTGTGCCCGACGGGTCGTCGGATCGAGCGTCGCGAACAGCGCGTCCTCGACCAGGACCCCGGCACCGGTCAGGACATTCAACAAGCTCGATTTGCCGGCGTTGGTATAGCCGGCGATCGACACGCTCGGCACCTCGCGACTGCGGCGGTTGGACCGTTTGGTGACCCGTACCGTCCGCATCAGCCCGATCTCCCGACGCAGCTTGGAGATGCGCGTGCGGATCCGGCGGCGATCGGTTTCGAGCTTCGTCTCACCGGGACCGCGGGAGCCGATGCCACCGCCCTGTGCGCCGACGCGGCCACCCGCCTGCCGGCTCATCGCCTCGCCCCAACCGCGCAAGCGCGGCAGCAGGTATTGGAGTTGCGCCAGCTCGACTTGGGCCTTGCCCTCCCGCGATTTTGCATGTTGGGCGAAGATATCGAGGATCAGCGCCGTACGGTCGATGACCTTGACCTTGATCGTGCTTTCCAGGCGGCGCAACTGACTGGGCGACAACTCACCGTCACAGATCACCGTGTCCGCGCCGGACTGCATGACGATCGAACGCAGCTCCTCCACCTTGCCGCGACCGATATAGGTGGCCTGGTCGGGGCGGCTGCGTCGCTGAATGAGAGCCTCGAGCACCTGAGAGCCCGCGGTCTCGGCGAGAGCGGCCAGCTCGATCAGCGAATTATCCGCGTCGGTCGCGCTGCCCTCGGCCCAGACGCCGATAAGGACGACCCGCTCCAGGCGAAGCTGCCGATACTCCACCTCGGTGATGTCCGTGAGTTCGGTGGACAGCCCGGCCACCCGGCGCAGCGCATTACGCTCGGCGAGCTCAAGGTCGCCGTCCGTATCGCGATCATCCCTGTCCGGGAACACCAGGTCGTCGAGATCCAGGGTGGCGTCGAAGTCGATATCGTTGCCGGGCTTGCGCCCGAATCGGTCGTCAGTCATCCCTTCGATCGTGGCACGCTCGCCTGCCCGCCGCACGCGCATTACACCCGCGCCACGCTCGCCAACGTTTCGCGCCGAGCCAACCGCGGGCGTCGGCGAGCGAGTGGGGGCAAGATCGGTCCAGACGTGACGGGGGCCACGCCGGGCGGCCTCCCGCTAGCGGGGGGTCGAGGGCGAGACTGACTAGCGACGCCAGCGGCGGACAACGGGAGTGACAACCGGCCACCGCGGGCGGGATGCTGACGGGCAGACGCACGAGCAGGGCGTCTCGACCACGCTTCGATGAGGAGAGGTTCACGATGGCGGCAATGCCCAGCGCCGGGTTTTCGATCACGGTCCGGGTGTCGGTTCCCGCCGATTCGACCGCCATTGGCCGCATAGCAACGGCCGTCGGCGATGCCGGCGCCATCGTGACAGCGCTCGACGTCGTCGACTCCGACCACCTCCGAGTCATCGCCGACGTCACGTGCGACACGGCGAACATGGCCCATGCCGACCACGTAGTGGCCGAGCTGGCCAAGATCGATGGCCTCGAGGTGCGCAAGGTCTCCGACCGTACGTTCCTGCTCCACCTCGGCGGCAAGATCGAGGTGCACCCGAAGGTCGCGCTCCGGACCCGCGATGAATTGTCCCGCGCCTACACCCCCGGCGTCGCCCGCGTGTGCCTCGCGATCGCCGAGAATCCCGACGACGCCCGGCGCCTGACCATCAAGCGCAACACGGTAGCGGTGGTCACCGACGGCTCGGCCGTGTTGGGCCTCGGCAACATCGGCCCGGCGGCGGCGCTGCCGGTGATGGAAGGCAAGGCCGCTCTGTTCAAACGGTTCGGCGGTGTCGATGCGTGGCCGGTCGTCCTGGACACGCAGGACACCGAGGAGATCATCCAGATCGTGCGGGCCATCGCACCGGCCTACGGTGGCATCAACCTGGAAGACATCGCGGCACCGCGGTGCTTTGAGATCGAGGCTCGACTGCGCGAGATGCTCGACATCCCGGTGTTCCACGATGATCAGCACGGCACTGCGATCTGCGTGTTGGCCGCGCTGACCAACGCGCTGCGCGTCGTGGGCAAGCAGATCGGCGACGTGCGGGTCGTCGTCTCAGGAGCGGGAGCCGCCGGTACGGCCATCATGAAGTTGCTGCTCGCGGAGGGCGTGGGCGACATCATCGCGTACGACCGCCAGGGCGCCCTCCATCGCGGCGCCGCCGGCTACAACCCGTCCTGGCAGTGGCTGGCCGAGCACACCAACTCCGACAACTACGCCGGCGACCTGCCCGGAGCGATCCGCGGTGCGGACGTGTTCATCGGTGTGAGCGCCCCGAATCTGCTGACCGGTGACGACATCGCCGGGATGGCCAAGGACGCGATCGTGTTTGCGCTCGCGAACCCGGACCCGGAGGTTGATCCGCGGGAGGCGCGCAAGCACGCCGCCATTGTCGCGACCGGCCGCTCCGACCAGCCGAACCAGATCAACAACGTGTTGGCGTTCCCGGGCGTGTTCCGGGGAATGCTCGATGCGCAGGCCCG
>DASQPR010000072.1:0-4275 GCA_035643815.1 Micromonosporaceae bacterium
CGCGGCCGGTACCGCGGTGTGTGCGGCATCCGCTCGCGCGGCGTTCCGGCCGTGCACGAGCACCTCGTGCCCGTCCGCGACCATAGCCTCGGCCGCCGCCCGGCCGATACCGTCGGCGGAACCCGTCACCCACACCCGAGCCATACCGTCACGCTAGTCGCGGACACTCGGCCCCGACCACATTTGCCGGCGCTGCGTCGATCACGCTGCAACGTCGATCACGTCGCGGCCGACCCCGGCGTTAGCATGGGCCGATGGGGGAGCTGACGCTTCTCGACACGAACGGCATCCTCCGCCAGCCGTGGGTGCGCCCCGACCGGACCAGCACCGGGCTGGGCTGGTCGACGATGTACGTGTCGAGCCAGCGGGAGCAGCCATACCGGGCCGCGTTCGACGGCGCCGCGAGCCACCTCGTCATCCTTCATCGCAGCGGCCCTGTGACGGTCCGTCGCGGGCATCTCGGTCTGCACGAATCGCGTACGGTCCCGGCCGGCGGCTTCTTCGTCCACCCGGCCGGCAAGGATCTGACCGTCGAACTCGGCGGCGTCCTGGACACCGTCCATGTCTACGTGAGCGACGATGCCCTGCAGAATGCATGCGGCGGCCGACCGGTCGAACTCGTCGAGGAGCTCGGAGTCGTCGATCCGTTGATGGAGCAACTCGTGCTCGCGCTCGACGGCGTACTCCAGCGGTGGGAGCCGGCCGGTCGTACGTACGTCGACCAGATCGGTGCGCTTCTCGCGACACATCTCGCCCGACGCCATTCCAACGCCCGCGTCGCGACGGGCTCGGTGGGGACCAGCTCGGCTCATGGACGCCGTTCCGGTTTGACGGACCGGCAGGTGGCCGGCGTCCGAGATCTGCTGCAGGATCGGCTGGGCGAGCCGGTGCCACTGGCGGACATGGCCGCCGTCGCCGGCCTGTCGGTCAGCCAGTTCGCCCGCCAGTTCAAAGCGCGCGTCGGTCTTGCTCCTCACCAGTACCTGCTGCGCCTACGAGTCGATGCCGCCCGCCGGATGCTCGCCGACGGTCGCCTGCCGATCGCGGAGGTCGCCACCCGCTGTGGGTTCTCCCACCAGGAGCACCTCACGCGCGTGCTGACGGCGCGGCTCGGCGCGACGCCGGCCGCCATCCGGCGCGGGGACCGGCCTGGCTGAACCGGCGCGTTGGGCGGACCTGAAGAGTGCGCGTTTCGTGCAGCTGGGCGCGGCGCGATCGTGCAGGACGTCGGCCTGCTGCGCCGCGATACTGATCGGGGACGGCTGGCCGAGCCCCGCCGCTTGTTTGGACGAGACCGGGAGTGACCGCGATGGAACCCAGCGCTTCGACCGGTGGCCGCGACGGTGGCTTTCGGTATACGGGCCACGCCGCGCGGGTCACCTTCGGTCGCGGCACCATCGATGGCCTTCGGGTCGAAGTCGAGCGCCTGGGCCGCACCCGCGTGCTCGTGATTCACGATCCGAGTCTCGCGCCGGCGGTCGAGCGTGCCGCCGGCGCGCTGGGCACCATGCTGGTCGCGCGATTCGATGGCGTCGCCATGCACACACCGGTCGAGGTGACGGAGAAAGCGCTCGCGGTCGTACGCGACGCCGAGGTGGACTGCCTCGTGACCATCGGCGGCGGCTCGTCGACCGGCCTCGGCAAGGCGATCGCGCTGCGGACCGGACTGCCGCTGATCGCCGTACCGACTACGTACGCCGGCTCGGAAGTCACGCCGGTGCTGGGCGAGACGGTCGGCGGCGTCAAGACAACGCAGACGGACGAAGCCGTGCTTCCGAAGGCGGTCGTCTACGACGTCGACCTGACACTGGGGATGCCAGTGCGGCTGTCCGTCACCAGCGGCGTCAACGCTATGGCCCACGCGGTGGAGGCGCTGTATTCGCCGCAGGCAAACCCGATCGTCGACCAGATCGCGCTGGAATCGTTGCGGCGCATGGCATCCGCGCTTCCTCGGATCGCGGCGGAACCCACCGATCCGGCGGCCCGCTCGGACGCGCTGGTCGGTGCGTGGCTTGCCGGGACCTGCCTCGGTACGGTCGGGATGAGCCTGCACCACAAGCTTTGTCACACTCTCGGCGGTACGTTCGGCCTGCCGCACGCCGAAACGCATACTGTCGTGCTGCCACATGCGATGGCGTACAACGCGCCGGCCGCGCCCGAGGCAATGCGCCGGATCGCTGCGGCGCTCGGCGTCGGCGACGCGCCAACCGGCGTCTACGACCTCGTCGTCTCCCTCGGTGGCCCGACGTCGTTGGCGGAGCTCGGCTTCCGCGAGGCCGACATCGCTCGGGCGGCCCAGATCGCGACCGCGGCTCCCTACCCGAACCCGCGCGAACTGACGACCGACGGAATCGCGACGTTGTTGCGGAACGCCTGGGTCGGGCGACCGCCGATGCGTAGCGGCAGCCGCGAGGCGGAGTTAACTGGGCCGATGCGTAGCGGCAGCCGCGAGGCGGAGTTAACTGGGCCGATGCGTAGCGGCAGCCGCGAGGCGGAGTTGGCACCGCCGGGTTCGGCGGTGGCGTCCGCGGCGGCCGAGGGCGTGCCGGACTTCGGTTGGCTCACCGATGAGGTCGTTGCGAGCTTTGCCAATGCGCCGGATCCGCGAGTTCGCCAGCTTGTCACGGACCTCGTCCGGCATCTGCACCGGTTCGCCAACGACAACGATGTGACCGAGGCCGAGTGGGCGTACGCCATCGACTTCTTGACCCGGGCCGGCCACATTACCGACGACAAGCGGCAGGAGTTCGTGCTGCTGTCCGATACCCTCGGCGTATCCAGCATGGTCGACTTGCTGACGAATTCGCGCACCCCGGATACGACTCCATCGGCGGTGCTCGGCCCGTTCTACGTGCCCGGGCCACCGGCACTGGATCACGGCAGCGACATGTCCCAGGGTCTTCCCGGCACGCCATTATGGACCGACGTCGTCGTTGCCGATCCCGACGGCACGCCCATCGCGGGCGCCGTCGTCGATGTCTGGCAGTCCAACGACGACGGCTTCTACGACGTACAACTGCCGGACCAAGAGGGGCCGGTGCTCCGTGCGCGATTCACCAGCGACGGCGAGGGGCGCGTACGTTTCTGGACCATCCGGCCCTCCGAATACCCGATCCCGGACGACGGCCCGGTCGGAGCGATGCTCGCCGGGACTGGGCGACACCCGTTCCGCGCGCCTCATCTCCATTTCATGATCTCGGCGCCGGGTTACAAACGCCTTGTGACGCAACTGTTTGTCGATGGCGGCGTGTACCTCGACTCGGACACCGTGTTCGGCGTCAAGGAAGCACTCGTCGTCGACTTCGGCGCCGGTTCCGGACTGCCACCGGTGCCGCGACCGGGCGGCTCCGAGGACGGCTGGCACCAGGTTTCGTACACGTTCCGGATCGCCCGCGAGGACGCCGCGGGATAGCCCACCGCAACGCTCGTGAGGCGCGTGACCCGCCGGGCGCGCCGTCGGAAACCCGTACCCCTCAAGGAGTTTTGATGATTGAGACGGACGTCTTGGTGGTCGGCAGCGGACCCGCCGGCGGCGCCGCAGCCTTGATGCTCGCGACCTACGGCGTGCCGCACATCGTCGTGACGAAGTACGGGCGGCTCGCCGACACGCCGCGCGCGCACATCACGAACCAGCGGACGATGGAGGTGCTGCGCGACGCCGGCGTCGAGGATCAAGTGGTCGCGCAGGCCACGCCGCAGCGGCTGATGGGCGAGACGCCGTTCGTGACCAGCCTCGCCGGCGAGGAGTTGGGACGGATCCGCACGTGGTACACGCATCCGTCCCGCCAGGCCGATCACGATCTCGCGTCACCGTCGTCGATCTGCGACATGCCGCAGCACATGATGGAACCGGTGCTGGTGAACGAGGCCGTCGCGCGCGGCACGAATCTGCGGTTCCACACCGAATACCTGTCGCTCGCGCAGGACGCGGACGGCGTGACCGTGCGGGTGCGCGATCGGCTGCGAGGCGACGAGTACGACATCCGCGCGCGCTACGTGATCGGCGCCGACGGCGGGCGCAGCAAGGTCGCCGAGGACATCGGTCTTCCGATGGTCGGCCAGATGGGTGTGGCCGGCAGCATCAACATCGTGTTCGAGGCCGACCTGTCGCGTTACGTCGCCCACCGGCCGAGCATCCTCTACTGGGTGCTGCAGACCGGCGCCGAGGTCGGTGGCATCGGCATGGGATTGGTGCGATGCGTACGGCCGTGGCATGAATGGCTCATCGTGTGGGGCTACGACATCAACGGCACGGCTCCCAATCTGACCGAGGAT
>DASQPR010000073.1:0-5435 GCA_035643815.1 Micromonosporaceae bacterium
CGGCGGGGCGTACACGCATATGACCTTGCTGGCCGCCGACGCCGACGGCCTGCGCAACCTGTTCCGGCTCGGCTCCCTGTCGAGCCTGGAGGGTTATTACTACAAGCCACGCGCGGACCGCGAGCTGCTCTCCCGTTACGCGCCCGGTCTCATCGGCACGACCGGCTGCCCATCCGGCGAGGTGCAGACGTGGCTGAAGATCGGCAACTTCGAGAAGGCGTGCGAGTCCGCCGCCGAATTCCGCGACATCTTCGGCGCGGGCAACTTCTACCTCGAGTTGATGGATCACGGGCTGGAGATCGAGAAGCGCGTTCGCGACGACCTGCTCCGGCTCGGCAAGCGGCTGGACCTGCCGGCGGTCGCGACGAACGACCTGCACTACACCTACGAGTCCGACGCCGACGCACACGAAGTGCTGACGTGCATCCAGTCCGGATCGACGATGGCCGATCCCAAGCGCTTCAAGCTGGACGGTCACGACTACTACGTCAAGTCGGCCGCCCAGATGCGCGCGATCTGGGACGCGCAGGTGCCCGGCGCGTGCGATGCGACGCTGGAGATCGCGGAGCGGATCGGCGACTACTCCAGCGTGTTCGCGTCGCGCAATCTCATGCCGTCGTTCCCGTTGCCCGCGGGTGAGAACGAAGAGACGTTCCTGCGCGCCGAGGTCGAGCGCGGCCTGGCTCGGCGATTCCCCAACGGCGTTCCGGACGCGCACGTGAAGCAGGCGCACTATGAGCTCGACGTCATCGCCCAGATGGGTTTCCCGGGCTACTTCCTCGTCGTCGCCGACCTTGTCGCGCACGCGAAGGAGGTCGGCATCCGGGTCGGTCCCGGACGCGGGTCGGCCGCTGGCGCCCTGATCGCATACGCGCTCGGCATCACCGAGTTGGATCCGATCCCGCATGGCCTGCTGTTCGAGCGCTTCCTCAACCCCGAGCGCATTTCGATGCCGGACATCGACCTGGATTTCGACGAGCGCCGGCGCGGCGAGATGATCAGGTACGCGACGGAGAAGTACGGCGAGGAGCGCGTCGCGCAAATCGTGACGTACGGGACGATCAAGGCGAAGGCTGGCATCAAGGATGCGGCGCGGGTGCTCGGTTACCCGTTCGCACTCGGCGACAAGATCACCAAGGTCATGCCCCCGCCGGTCATGGGCAAGGACATTCCGCTCGCCGGCGTCTTCGACTCGTCGCATCCGCGCTATCCGGAGGCGGCGGAATTCCGGGCGCTGTACGAGTCGGATCCGGACGTGCAGACCGTGGTCAACACGGCCCGCGGCCTGGAGGGGCTCAAACGGCAGGTCGGCGTACACGCCGCCGGGGTGATCCTGTCCGGGGAGCCGCTGCTCGACGTCGTGCCGATCTGGCGCCGCGACCAGGACGGCGCGGTGATCACGCAGTTCGACATGGGCGCGTGCGAATACATCGGCCTGTTGAAGATGGACTTCCTCGGGCTGCGCAACCTGACCGTGCTCGACGACTGCCTCGCCTCGATCCACGACAACCGCGGCATCGACCTCGTGCTCGAGACATTGCCGCTCGAGGACAAGCCGACGTATGAGTTGCTGGCCCGAGGCGACACGCTCGGGGTGTTCCAGCTCGACGGCGGCCCGATGCGCGCGCTGCTGCGCTCGATGGTCCCGGACAACTTCGAAGACATCTCGGCCGTCCTCGCGCTCTACCGCCCCGGCCCGATGGGCGCGAACGCGCACAACGACTACGCCGATCGCAAGACCGGTCGCAAGCCGGTGCAGCCGATCCATCCGGAACTGGCCGAACCGCTCGCGGAGATCCTCGACGACACATACGGCCTGATCGTCTACCAGGAGCAGGTCATGGCGATCGCGCAGAAGGTGGCCGGCTATTCGCTCGGCAACGCCGACCTGCTGCGCCGCGCGATGGGCAAGAAGAAGAAGGAGATCCTGGACAAGGAGTACGTGCCGTTCTCCCAGGGCATGCGCGAGCACGGATACTCCGACGCCGCGATCAAGACGCTGTGGGACATCCTCGTCCCGTTCTCGGACTACGCGTTCAACAAGGCGCACACGGCCGGGTACGGCTTGGTGTCGTTCTGGACGGCGTACCTCAAGGCGAATTACCCAGCCGAATACATGGCGGCGCTGCTGACCAGCGTCGGCGACGACAAGGACAAGTCCGCCGTCTACCTGGCCGAGTGCCGCCGCATGGGCATCAAGGTGCTGCCGCCGGATGTCAACGAGTCGAATGCGCGGTTCGCCGCTGTCGGCACCGACATCCGGTTCGGCCTCGCCGCCGTCCGCAACGTGGGGGTCAACGTCGTCGAGTCGATCCGCCGGGCGCGCCGGGAGAAGGGCGCGTTCACCGACTTCTACGACTACCTGCGCAAGGTCGACGCCGTCGCGTGTAACAAGAAGGCGGTCGAGTCGCTCGTCAAGGCCGGCGCGTTCGATTCGCTGGGACACTCGCGGCGCGGGCTGCTGGCGGTGCACGCCGACGCGATCGACTCCTTTGTGGACGTCAAGCGCAACGAGGCAGTCGGTCAGTACGATCTATTCGGCGATGCGTTCGGCGCCGGCGACGACGGACCGAGCATGGCGGTCACGCCGCCGATCCCGACTACCGAATGGGACAAGAGCGACCGTCTCGCCTTCGAGCGCGAGATGCTCGGCCTCTACGTCTCCGACCATCCGCTGCTCGGGCTCGAACACGTGCTCTCGGCCGCCGCCGAGATGCCGATCTCGGCGCTGCTGGAAGAGGGTACGGTCGGCGACGGTCAGATCGTCACGCTGGCCGGCATCCTCTCCGGTGTCTCGCGGCGGATCACCAAGCAGGGCCGCAGCTGGGCGAGCGCCACGCTGGAGGATCTCGGCGGCGCGGTCGAGGTGATGTTCTTCCCGAATACGTACGAGCTGGTGGGCCAGTATGTGGCCGAGGACGCGATCGTGGTCGTCCGAGGACGCGTGGACCGTCGCGACGACCAGCCGCGGCTGATGGCAATGGACCTGTCGATCCCGGACACCACGGCACCGGACACGGTCAAGCCGGTCGTCGTCGCGCTGCCGCAGTCGCGCTGCACGCCACCACTTGTCGACCGGCTCAAGGAGGTCCTGGTCAGCCATCCCGGGCCGGCCGAGGTGCACGTACGGCTGGTCAACGGATCGCGGGCGACCGTGCTGCGGCTGAGCCCGATGCGAGTCGCCCCCACGACGGCGCTGATGGCCGATCTGAAGGCGCTCCTGGGCCCGACCGCCGTGGCGTAGCAGACCGCGCAGGAGACTGCGCCTTCGGCAGCGACGCTCGATCCGGTTCGACTCAGCGTCCGGGTCGAGCGACGCGAGTCGCGGGCGACGTCGGGCGGTCGGCCGGACGCTGCCAAGGTTGGCGTGTCACGATGGCCTTCAGGCCGCCCGAACCGTATCCGCCCGCGCGCCGCGCCGGACCACCAGCATGTGAGGATCGCTCGATGACCAGTGCGACACCCGCGGATCCGGCCAACGGCGGAGCCTCCTACCCGATCTATCCGAGCGCGGATCAGCAGCCGTACGCATATCCGGGCGCCGAGCCGGGCCCGTGGTCCCCGTATGTCGCACCGACCACGCTGGCCGTGGAAGCCCGTGCGTCCCGCCGGTCGAAGACCTTGGCCGCGCTAGCGGTCGCCGTCGTCGTCGCGGTGCTGGGGATTCCGCTCGGCTGGATGTGGTCGGCGTTCGCGCCGTGGCTTCCGGGCGTGATCGAGTCGGACGGTCTGTTCCTGCAGCAGCCCTACGGCGAGCAGCGCGCCGGCCAGGAGACGTGGTTCATCCTGCTGTCGATCGGCGCCGGCATCCTCTTCGCGATCATCGCCTGGGTTGCGCTGCGCCGCTTCCGCGGCCCGCTCATGGTCGTCGCGCTCGCCGTGGGCGGCATTGCGGCCGGCTGGATCGCCTGGCGCTTCGGCCACAACATCGGCCGTGGGCATGCATTGGCCGAGGCCCGACACGGCAAGATCGGGCAGGTCGTGCTGGTCCCGCCGGATCTGCGCATCAAGCAGGCCGGCAATATCGGACTATGGCACGGCTGGTTGCCGTACCTGAGTGGGGTCCTGCTCTATCTCGCGATCGCAGCGATCGCTACGTACCTGTTGATCGCGAGCTTCACGGCCAATCCGACGCTGGTCGGCGGCCGGCGTGGCCGGAACCCGACGACCACGGCACCGCACGCCGAGCCGGACCAGACCTGACCGTCGTCGACCCAGTGACACCGGTCCTACCGTCACCGATCGATAAGCGTTACCACCTGAGGGTTGACGGACCCCGAGGCCCGGAACCGACGCGCCGCTCAGTTGTCGCTGGAAGCGGCGGCCAGGTCACCGAGCGGAATGGGTAGGGCACTGAGTTCGCGCAGCAGCACCAGCTCGCGATTGATCAGCCGGCGTTCGAGCGCGAGCCGATCGGCCGGGGTGTCGGCCGTGAGCAGTTGTTGCCGGTCGTCGACCGCGAGCACCGCCGTCGCGGCGATCAGATAGGAGAGCACGGCCGGATCATCGGGCAGCTGCTCGCCACCTTCGCCGCCGTCGGTGCGGATCACTTGCAGGTAACGCTGGAACAGGTCGAGCATCCCCGGCACCAGCGACTCGGCGCGCGCGTCGGCGTCGGGTTCGTCGATCCAGTCGATGTCGGCCTCGAGAAACGGCGCGGCGCCCCGGTGCAACTCGCGGATGCGGAATCGGCGACGCCCGACGGTCACCAGATCGAATCGGCCGTCCGGATGCGTGGTGAGTTGACGGATCTCGGCCGTACAACCGACCTGGTGCAGCGTGACCTCGGCTTGATCGATCGGTGTCCCGTCGACAGCCGTATCGCCGACGACCGTCTCCCGTCCGAGCCGGATCGCGACGACGCCGAAGGCGCCGTGATCGTCGTCGTCGCGGATCAGGTGACGGACCAGTGCGCGATAACGCTCCTCGAACACGTGCAACGGCAGCACGAGCCCCGGGAACAGCACGGTCCCCAACGGAAACAACGGCAGCCGCTCGCTCATTGGCGCAAAGCGTAACCCCGATCATGGGCGGCTGGCGACGGGCGGCCAGGCCGTGCCGACCCCGTACGTCCCAGCTGCTGGTCGGCGCCGGTCCGAAGCGTGGACGTCCGTCTAGACTTGGACGGTGCTGACGCGTATTGACCTGCGTGGAATTTCCGACGCGGCGCGTGTGGCCCGCTTGCCGCGCGCCAAGCTGGACGTCGAATCGGCCGCGGATGCGGTCCGCGACGTGGTGGTCTCGGTCCGCGAGCATGGTGCCGTCGCAGTGAAGGCGGCGAGCGCACGTTTCGACGGCGTGACGCCGTCGCGGTTACGCGTCGACGACGCCGACATCGCCGCGGCCGCGGAGTCGCTCGATCCAGCGGTACGACAGGCGCTCGGCATCGCTATCGCGAACGCCCGGCGGGCGCACGGCGACCAGCGGCGCCACGA
>DASQPR010000074.1:0-4685 GCA_035643815.1 Micromonosporaceae bacterium
CAGCAGCCCAACACATTGCGTCGCGGCGTCGCGGCGTGGCCGGCGGCGGCGCGGCGGCCCAGCCTGGCGTGGCCTGCGGTGGCCCAGCCCAGCCCGACGTGGCGTGCGGTGGCGCGGCAGTCCAGCCAGCCGTGTCGCGCCGGCGGGTGGTGTGGTCGGTGACCACGGTGAGGTGTCTATGTTCGTGGGTGGTAGGTGTTGCGGCGGGGTGTGCGGGTCGGGTCGATGTGTGTGGGTGGGATGAATTCGGGTCGTCGATCGGGTGCGAGTTGTACTGTCCATGTCGATGTGTGGATGAGTCGGTGGTGGTGGCGGCAGAGCGCGACACCGTTGTCTCGGTCCGTGGTCCCGCCGTGTTGCCAGGCGATGATGTGGTGAACGTCTGTCCAGCGTGGCGGCCGATCGCAGCCGGGGAAGGCGCAGCCGCCGTCGCGGAGGAGGACCGCGATACGGGCTGCTCCGGTGTATGGCCGGCGGCTGCGGCCGACGTCGATGGGCACCCCGGCGCCGTTTAACACGACGGGCAGGATCTGCGCGGTGCAGGCCAGTTGTCGGGTGGTCGCGGGTGAGAGGCTGGCTCCGGTGTCGAGCTGGCCGATCGCCACGCCACGCCGGAGTGCATCGAAGTCGACGGTCACGTTCAGCTGCGGTGGTTGACCGCCGCTGTGGGGCAGGCCGCCGGATTGAAGCGTGAGTCGGCACACCTCGACGAGTGCGTCGGCTCGACGGGCGGCGGTGGTGCGCAGATCGGGGCCGTCGTCGCCGCGGGCGGGTTTGGCGAGGGGTTCGATCGCCGCGCCGATGATCGCGGCGCCCTCGGTGTCGAGGATGCCGATGATGCGGGTGCCGCCGAGCCCGTCGGAGGCTAGGGTGAGGCCGCGGCGTTGCCGGGCATGCTTGTCCTCGCGTTCGAGGCGCTCACGCAGCCGGGCGTCGGCCAGGTCTGGGTTGAGGTGCGCTAGCACGCGTTCGCCCAGTTGTCGCAGGATCGTCGGCTCGAACTGGTGTGCCTGCTCGATCAGGATCGCTTCGACCTTGTCGACCAACGCGGGTTCGGCGGCCGGTACGTCGGCCAGTACCCGTCCGATCGCTGCGGCTTGACCGGCGTTGACGGTACCGGCGACGACCGCGTCGGCCAGCGTCGGACGACCGTCGAGGGTCTCGCCCAGGGTGGTCAGCAACCGTGCCTCGGCCGGTGTGATACGCAGCAGATCTCGCAGCCACGCCACCGCCGACGTCGCATCCTGGCGTCGTGGCAGATCCCGGCCGTTCGCCTCCCGCACGAGCAGCCCCAACACCGCCGTGGCCCGCGACACCAGGTCATGCGCCGCGACCGCGGCGTCGCATAGTGAGACGTCCGACAGGCCGTAAACCGGACGTGCGGCGAACGCCGCGACCTCGTCCGCAGCTCGCTGCAACGTCTCGCTCATGGGAAGATTTTGACACGCCTGTACGACACTTTCCGGCCCGGTCGATACGGAGTGAGGGTCGCGGAACCGTTGTGGCACAAACGATCCACGACCTGCGGCCGCGACGACTGACCAGCCGGGCCACACGCGTCCACCTGCCGGTGTCGCGTTTGACGCTGCGGCCGCGCAATCGATGGATCGCGAAATTCCGGCTCCGGATGTCGATCTGGCCGATGGTCATTCGTGTAGTACGAGAGACCGGCGACGGCCGGCCACGGACGAAAGGACCACCGGATATGGGCAAGATCGTGGTGACCAACAACATCTCGCTCGACGGCGTGATGCAGGCTCCGGCCCGCCCGGACGAGGACACCCGTGACGGCTTCGATCGGGGCGGCTGGGCGGTGCCGTACAGCGACGCCGTGATGGGCCGCAAGATGGCCGAGGGCATGGCCAGGCCCGGGTCTCTACTGCTCGGCCGCCGTACGTACGAGGACTTCTTCCGGGTCTGGCCGAATCGCTCGGACAATCCCTACACGGAGGTTCTCGACAAGACGCAGAAGTACGTGGCTTCCCGTACGTTGCGCGAGCCGTTGCCCTGGCAGAACTCCACACTTCTCGAGGGCGACGCCGCCGACGCGGTGAGCGAGCTCAAGGGCCAACTGACCGGCGACCTCGCCATCCTGGGCAGCGGGGAGCTCATCGAGTCACTGCGGCGGCGGCGCCTCATCGATACGTACGTGCTGCTCATTTACCCGCTCGTGTTGGGGTCGGGCCGACGGCTGTTTCCGGACGGTGCAACGCCGGAGGAGCTGCGGCTCACGGACTCCGTGACGACGACGACCGGCGTCGTGATCGCGACCTATGAGGTGGCCGCGTAACTCGTGGTCCGCGCTGGTTGTGCGTCTACCCGGACGCTCGCTGGGGATCGGGCGTCGGGTCGGACGATGCCAGCGCGCCGGCCGCCGCCAGCGTCAGATCGTCGCCCGACTCCGGTGTCGTGTCGTAGTCGATGACGGTCATCTGGAGGGCGAGCGCCAGGCGGGCCAGCGCGCCGTCGAGGAGGGTCAGATCGCGCAACGTCCGCTGCGCGAGGACGTTGTCCGCCGCCGTCTCGCGCGCCGCCAACTCCAGCAGCGCACCGGACCGGGTGTACGTCGCGTGCCGGCCGGTCTCGATCCGGCCGTCGATGCTCGCTATGGAGTCGCGGAGCTGGGCAGCTGCAGCGTCAATGCGTGGGCTTCGAGGAATCTTCGTCGACTCCACCCCGACGGCGAACGACCGCGCGTGGGCCCGCGCCGCCGAGCTCACCGTTCGGATCTCGGCCAACTGGGCCGAGTTGCGCCCGTACGTCGCCCGGCGCAGCGGCGTGGCGACCGACTCGAGCGCGGCGTACGAGGCATCGACGGCCCGTACGTCGGCGCGCAGCGAGTGGTCGCGACCGCCGAGCATGCGGTCCAGGCCGCCGTTGATGAGTGTCGAAAGCGACCGGAACCAGAGCAGCACGCCGGTCGTGAGCACGCGCTGCGGTCGGAGCGGCACCACGAGCAGTACGGTGACGATCACCGCGCCGACACCGATCGCCGTCTCGACCAGCCGCAGCACCAGAAGGTGCCAGCTGAACTCGCCAAGCTGGGCGTATAGCTGGGACAGCGTCACGGTGATACCGATGGCCATGAAGGTGTAGTTGACGCGGATCAGGTAGATGCCGAAGAACAACGAGACGAGCACGATGAGCAGCGACGACCAGACGTGGCCGCCGGTGAGGTGGACCGCGACGTCGCCGATCACGATCCCGATCGCGGTGCCGGCTACCCGGAACAGCGCCTTGCGCACCTGCTCTCCGGAGTTCGTGGTGGCCATGAACGCCAGGAACGTCGCCAGCACCGCCCAGTAGAGCCGCTGGCTGGAGACGAGATCGCCGACGACGATCGCGATGGCCGCCGCGACGGCGACCTGGATCGAGGCGCGAACGTAGGGCGGCAACGTCGCGCGATCCATCAGACCGCCCCGGCCCGGCGTGGTGGACGCCTCTGTACTGACCGGAACGGAGCCGGGTAGCCAGCCGGCATTCAATGTCACGGCCGGCGTGAAGCGCACCGGCTCCCCGTCCGTACCAACGCTTTCGGTTCTTTCGCCGCCCGATCGGTCGCCGTCGAGTCGGTCGTGGTCGGGATCGTCGCGGCTTGGCGTGGCATGTTCCGGCGTTGTCCGGGCACGTTCGGCCATCGCCGTGCGAAGTTGCTGCCGGGCCGGCAGGTACGTGCGTGCCGAATCGGCCAGGCGATGGGCGACCACGGTCACCCGTTCGTCGTCGCACGCGGCCCGGTGCAGGTTGGCGGCGAGCCGTTCCACCTCTTGCCGGTCGCCGTACAGCACCGCTTCGACGCATCCCACCGCGTCCGCGCGTACGGCCCGGTCGGTGCACCGGCCGGCCAGTGCATCGGCGAAGCGGGCGATGTTCGACAGCGCGAGATCGGCATCGAACAGCCGCTGTGCTTCGATATCGGCCGAGTCCGGGACCGACTCGACCAGCTGGGCGTCGATCATCAGCGTCGACTCGTTGAGCCGGATGAGCTGTCGCCGGAGCCGCTCCGATGCACGGTTCCGGTCGTCGGCGTCCGACGCTTTCAGCACGGCGGCGCTCAGCACGAGCGTGTGATTTGCCCGCCCTTCCCAGGATCGGCGCATGCCGGTCAGTGTGCGTAGCAGATCGGTACGGAAGAGTGTGAACCGTACGGCGAGCGACGCCACTACGCCGAGTCCGAGCAACGCGGCGAGCCATCCGACATCGTGCAGACCGATCTCGACGTGCAGGAAGAAGCCGAGAAATCCGCCGTTGAACATGACCATGCCGACGGCGACCCCGCGCGGGCCGAAGCGCCGTACGTAGACGGCCGCCGCGAGCAGCACGACGAGCCACGCGAGCGACGCGATTCGGTAGGGCCCGAGCGCGATGCCGATCGTCATCGCGCCGAGCATCGGGATCGGGAGGAGCAGCGTCGTCACGATCTGCGCGCGCGGCGTCGTGTCCGTGACGACGGATCCGGCCATCATCGCGACCATCGCGGAGATCAACATCGCGACGATCAGCAGGGCATGGTCACCGGCCTGGATGACGGCGGCCGGGCCGGCGCTCGGTGGGAGTTGCAGCGCGCCGGTCACTCGGACGAAGGCGTACGCCAGGCCGACCCCGGCTCCGATCCCAAGTACGGCCTGCAGGGCGAGCCGGAGCTGGGCGAGCCCGGGATCTGCACCGGCGAGCTGGTCGATGCC
>DASQPR010000075.1:0-4689 GCA_035643815.1 Micromonosporaceae bacterium
GTGAAGCCCTGCGCGGTGAACTTGTCCATCAGGTAGGGACCGGTACCGATCGGCGTCGGGTCGGTCCAGGTGGCCGGGTCGGACTGCTTGCTCCAGATGTGCTTCGGCACGATCCACGTCTGGCCGGCGATGCCATAGATGTTCGTGTACTCCGGCGCCTCGAACGAGATCGTGACGCTGTTGCCGCTGGTCGTGGCACCGGCGATCGGCACGCCGGTGTAGTTCAGCGCCTTGTTCTGCTGCATGAGCTGGAACGTGTAGGCGACGTCGTCGGCGGTGAACGGTTGCCCGTCGCTCCACTTCACGCCGTCGCGAAGCACGAACGTGATGGACTTGCCGTCCGGGCTCCACGTGAAGCTCTTTGCGAGCCACGGGTAGGTCGTACCGGCCTTGAGGTTGTTGAACTGCATCAGGGGCTCGTAGAACAGCGCGAGCGCGTTCTGGCTCTTGCCCGTGCTGGTGGCGGCGAATGGGTTGAACGTGTCGGTGAAGTTCGGCTGCGGATTGTTCTCGACGACGAGCGTCCGGCCGGTGGCCTTCTTCGAACTCGGCGACGTCGCGCTACTCGAGCACGCCGCGACCGCGAGGGCGGCAAGGCCCACAACTGCGATTCCGGCGACGGTGCGCCGGAGCACTGAGGTTCTGCGAAGCATGGTGACTCCGTAAGCGTTCGGTCGGCGCATGCCGACGGTCAATCGAGCGGGTGGGTGGAACGTCATGAGGAAATGGGCGAACTCCATCGCGGTAACGCCCCGCACGGGCGCTTCCGGGTGGCAAGCAGGGAAGGTTGATCAGATCGACGAGCCGCTGACGTCAGGACATAGGCGGCTCCCCCGCGACGGCCCGAGGCCCGGCCGGCACCGGATGCGTCGCCGCGCCGCCGTTCGCGAGCAGCCAGCACGCACTGTCGTGTCCGTCGGACGCGGTCAGCATCGGCGGCGCCTCAGTCCGGCACACGTCCATCACGAACGGGCACCGCGGATGGAATCGGCAGCCGGCCGGCGGGGTGACCAGCGACGGCGGTGTGCCGCGCTGCCCGAGGCGCGTCGGACGGCCAGCGTCGGGATCCGGCGCGGCCGACAACAGCAGCTGCGTGTACGGATGCGACGGCTCATCGGTGACCCGCTCGGCCGGGCCCGACTCGACGATCCGGCCGGCGTACATCACGACGATCGTGTCGGCCAGGTATCGCGCCGACGCGATGTCGTGGGTGACGTACAGGATCGCGAGTCCGTCGCGGTCACGTAGGTCGGCCAGCAGATTGAGCACGCCGAGCCGGATCGACACATCGAGCATCGAGACCGGTTCATCGGCCAGCAGCACCTTAGGCTGCACGGCGAGCGCCCGTGCGATCGCCACGCGCTGCCGCTGACCGCCGGATAGCTCGTGGGGATACTTGTCGATGAACTGCTCGGTCGGCTCCAGTGCAACACGGCTCAGCAGATCGCGGATCGACGCGTCGATGTCGTCGCCGGCGTACCCGTGGATTTTCAGTGGCCGGCCCAGGATGTAGCGCACGTCATGGACGGGGTTGAGGGACGCGAACGGGTCCTGCAGCACCATTTGTACCGTGGCTCGGTAGTCGCGGCCGACCGTGCCCCGAGTGTTGCACCGCGTGCCGCCCAACCGCAGTTCGCCCGCGGTCGGCGGCGTCGTGCGGGCGAGCATGCGTGACACGGTGGACTTTCCCGATCCGCTCTCACCGACGACGGAGGTGACCCGCCCAGGGTGCAGCGCGAGAGTGATGTCCTCGGCCGCCCGGACCAGGCTGGACCGACTGAACCGCTTCGTCCGCACGCGGTAATGCTTGGTGAGGCCAATCGCTTCGAGGATGGGTTCGGTGGCGGTCATGCGGGGTCCTCGCGGAAACGTGGAGCGAAGCGGAGCGTTTTCGTGGGGTGCTTCATGTGGGGTCCTCGCGGAAACGTGGAGCGAAGCGGAGCGTTTTCGTGGGGTGCTTCATGCGGGGTCCTCGCGGAAACGTGGAGCGAAGCGGAGCGTTTTCGTGGGGTGCTTCATGTGTCGGCCTCCGTTGGCGTCACGGGCGTGACGCGCGCCGATGCCGCGTCGTGGGTCAAGGCCAACTCCGGCGGTACGGCATGAGCCGAGTCCTGCAGCCAGCAGCTCACGTCGCGAACGCCGAAACCGTCGTGCAGTCGGAGCACCGGCGGGTGCTCACTGACGCACTCGGGCATCGCGTGCGCGCACCGAGGATGGAACGGACAGCCGGACGGGGCGTGACGGAGGTCGGGCGGCGAGCCTTTGATGCCAGTCATCGCGATCCGCGGTCCGTGCAGCGATGGGAACGAGTTCAGCAGGCCGTACGTATAGGGGTGCCGCGGTGCCCGGAACAACGCCTGGGCCGGCGCGCGCTCGACGATCTCGCCGGCGTACATGACTGCGATCGTGTCGGCCAGCTCGATCAGCAGCGACAGATCGTGCGTGATGAAGATGACGGTGAAACCAAGGCGCTCGCGGAGATCCATGAGCTGTTCGAGGATCTCGCGCTGGATGACGACGTCGAGCGCGGTCGTCGGCTCGTCCATGATGAGCAGCTGCGGCTGCAGTGCGATCGACAACGCGATCATCACCCGCTGCCGCATTCCGCCCGACAACTCATGCGGATAACTGCGGAGCCGGTCCGCACTAATGCCGACCATGCCGAGCAACTCGGCGGCACGGGCGCGACGGTCGCGCTTGGACATCTGCGGCTCGTGCGCCTTGAGCACGTCGTCGATCAGCGTGCCGATCGTGAACACGGGGTTCAGCGCGTTCAGGGCGCTCTGGAACACGACGGCGATTTCGGACCACCGTACGGACCGGATCACCGCCTTGTCGTCGGCGAGCAGATCGACCGGGTGTGCGTCCATGCTCGCGTCCGGGCGGGAGTAGAACGTCGCCTCGCCGGCCACGATCACGCCCGGATCCCGCAACAGTCGTGTGACGGCGTAGACGAGCGTGGACTTGCCGCTGCCGCTCTCGCCGGCGATCCCGAGCACCTCGCCGCGACGTACGGTCAGGTCAACGTTCACGACTGCGTGCACGGCGTTCGAGCCGACGCCGTAGTCGACCGACAGGCCCCGGACGTCCAGGACGACGTCCTCGACGTTTCGTTGCAGCGGCGCGGAGCGCGGTGCGGCGATGAACTCGAGATTCGTCATCGGCTGACCTCCGCCTGCGGCGCGGCAGCGCTGACGCGTCTCGCGTCTTTCTTGGCCACGGGAGTGAAGCCGAGCTGGGGCGTGCGCGGCACGCCGGCTCGCTTGGCCGCCTTGCGGGACAGCCCGGCGGCGCGCAGCCGGGGGTTGATGAATTCGTCGATGCCGAAGTTGATGAGCGCGAGGCTCGTGCCGAGCAACGCGATACACAGGCCGGGCGGGATATACCACCACCACTGGCCGGACACGACCGCCTGGCCTTGGGTGGCGTCGAACAGGATCGAGCCCCAGCTGTAGTTGTTCGCCGGGTCGAGCACGCCGAGGAAGCCGAGCGCTACGTACGTCCCGATCGCGTACAACACGGTGAACAGGAACGACGCCGCGAGGATGGCGACGAGGTTCGGCACCATCTCGGAAACGATGATCTTCCAGGTGCGCTCGCCGCTGATTCGGGCCGCCTCGACGAAATCCCGGTTGCGCAGCGACAGCGACTGCGCCCGTAGCACCCGCGCGCCCCAGGCCCAACCGGTCAACGCAATCACGGCGCCGACGAGCAGGTCGTTGGCCGAGTCGCCCTTCGGCAGGAAACTGCCCACCACGATCAGCAGTGGCAGCGCGGGCAATACGAGGAAAACGTTCGCGAGCATCGACAGGACGTCGTCGACCCAGCCGCCGACGTACCCGGCCGTGATGCCGATGACGATGGACAGGACGGTCGCGATCGCGCCGGCCAGGAACGACACCACGATCGTCGGTCGCGCTCCGACGAGGAGCTGCGACCAGATGTCCTGGCCAAGCTGCGTCTGGCCGAGCCAGTGGTGAGCACTCGGGTTCTGCGACGTCGACAGGACGATTTGGCCCGGATCGTACGGCGCGATCCACGGCCCGATCACCGCAAGAATCACGAACGCCGCGAGGAGGACGAACCCGGCGGTCATCTTCCGTGATCGGGGCAGCCGCACTAGTCGTCGGCGGCGGCGGCGTACGACCACCGGCGCACCGGACGCGTCGCCGGGTGACGGTGCGTTCGGGAGATCGACGATCGTCGTGACCATCGGCTCAGGCCTCCTGACGGGCGCGCGGGTCGAGGAACACGTAGACGACGTCGGCCAGCAGGTTCGCGGCCAGCACGACGAACGTGATGATGAGGAAGATGCCCTGGATCAGCGGATAGTCCTCACCGAGCACGGCTTGGTAGAGCACGTCGCCGATGCCCGGGTAAGAGAACACGATCTCGGTGAGCAGTGACCCCGTCACGACGAAGCTCAAGGCGAGCGCAAAACTCGACACCGACGGCAGGATCGCGTTGCGGGCCGCGTACCAGATGACCCGCCGGGTCGGCAGCACCTCGGCCTCGGCCAGCAGGACGTAGTCCTCGTCCCGCACGGTGACCATCATGTTGCGCATACCGATGATCCAGCCGGCCAGCGACGCGCCGATGATCGTGACACCGGGTAGCACGGCATGGTTGATCGAGTCGGACAGGAACGCGCCGTTCAACCCGATCGTGTTCTCCTGGAAGTCGTAGCCT
>DASQPR010000076.1:0-2568 GCA_035643815.1 Micromonosporaceae bacterium
ATCGGCCCGGACCACGCGTTCCGGAGCAGTGATCCACCGCCGTGGACGATTGATGCGGGATAGCGGCACTAATCGTCCACTGCGGTGGATCATGCCGGCGACGGGGGCAGGATCGCTAGGAGGGCAACGGTCGGTCGATCCCGCGCTCGTCGGCCCACGCGTACAACGCCGCCTCGGCCTCATCCCGGGACAGCGGGCCCCGATCGAGCCGCAACTCCTTGAGGAACTGCCACGCCTCGCCGACCAGCGGACCGGGCTTCAGCCCCAACAGCGCCATGATGGCGTTGCCGTCCAGGTCCGGGCGTACGCGGGCGAGGTCCTCCTCGGCGGCAATCCGCTCGATCCGATCTTCGAGCGCGCTGTAGTCGTGCGCCAACTTCTCTGCCTTGCGCCGGTTACGAGTGGTGCAGTCGGAGCGGGTCAACTTGTGCAGCCGGGGCAGGAGGTCCCCGGCGTCGGTGACGTAGCGACGCACCGCTGAGTCGGTCCACTCGCCTTGTCCGTACCCGTAAAAGCGCAAGTGCAGCGCGACAAGCGCACCCACCTCGGACACGACGTCCTTCGGGAACCTCAGCGCTCGTAGCCGGGCCTTCGCCATCCGCGCGCCGACGATCTCGTGATGGTGGAACGACACGCGGCCGTCCGGCCCGATCGCCTTCGTCGCCGGCTTGCCGATGTCGTGGAGGAGCGCGGCGAGCCGCAACACGAGATCCGGCCCACCCTCCTCGAGATTGATTGCGTTACGGACGACCGTCAGGGTGTGCTCGTAGACGTCCTTGTGCTGCGCGTGTTCGTCGATTTCCAGCTTGAGCCCGGACAACTCGGGCAGGAACACGTCGGCGAGCCCGGTGTCAACGAGCAGCCGCAGCCCGGTGACCGGGTCGTCGGCCACCATCAGCTTCGCGAACTCGTCCTTGATCCGCTCCGCCGTGATCCGCTCGAGGTCGGCTGACATCGCGGTCATCGCGGCGCGTACGTCGTCCGCGACGGCGAAGCCCAGCCGTGCCGCGAACCGGGCGGCCCGCAGCATGCGCAACGGATCGTCGGCAAAGCTCGACTCGGCCGTGCCGGGCGTACGGATAACCCGAGCCGCGAGATCCTCACGGCCGCCGTAGGGGTCACTGAACTCGTGCCCCGGCACCGACAGCGCCATGGCGTTGATGGTGAAGTCACGGCGGCGGAGATCGTCAGCGAGATTATCGCCGTACGCGACGATCGGGTTGCGGCTGACCCGGTCGTACGACTCGGCCCGGAACGTGGTGATTTCCAGCCGGCGTCCCCGCCGGGCGGCCCCGATCGTGCCGAACTCCTGACCGGTGGTCCAGATCCCGTCGGCCCAACCCGACAGGATCTCGAGCGTCTGCTCGGGCCGGGCATCCGTGGCGAAGTCAAGATCATCGCCGAGCTGCCCGAGCAGGGCATCGCGCACCGAACCTCCGACCAGGTGTAACTCGAAGCCGGCGGCGGCGAATCGCGTGCCGATCTCGTCGGCGATCGGCCAGACTCGGATGAGTTCAGCGATGGCGCGACGCTGCGCGGCGGTCAGGGCGTGTGCGGCCGGTTCGGGCCGTGGTGTCTCGGACATAGCGTCGGCCAGCGTATCGGTCACGGGACGGCAAGCGCCTCGCGGCCGCGCCACGCATCGGCGGGGACAAGCGCCGCCCGACCGCACCACGCACCGACGACGGCAAGCGCCCCCCGGCCGCGCCACGCATCGGCGACGACAGGCGCGCGTCAGTCGGTACGCCGCCGACGCGCATGCGACCGCGCGCGGGCCCGCCACCCACCACCGACACGTAGTGCGCGCTCACCCGGTCGGCGTACCCCGGATATGAAAGTGTGTCGACCAGCGCAACGGCTGCTCAGTGGCCGCCACGACCGTGCCGATACCGGTTAAGGTCGGCGCATGGCATCGACGGACCGGCGGAGGGACCGCGACCGGTATGACCCGGACGCGACCATGATGCTGCCGATCGTGCCGCACGACGGGCCGGGCCGGGCCGACGTCACGATGGTGATTCCCGTGTTCGGGCGCGCCGGAGATTTGACCTACCAGCTGTACACCGAGGACCGGACGCAGGTCCTGCCGCCGGTCTATCCGCCCACCGATCCGAACCAGCCGTTCGGCAACGGCCAGTCGGGCTGGCCGGGTCGGCCGACGCGCGCTATCGGTGTCGCGTCTCCCGTCGTCATCCCGGGTGCACCGGGCGCACCACCGAGGCCACCGACGGCCCCGCCCGGCGGTGCCCCGGCGCCGCTGCCGGACGAGCAGCCGTCGATCGCCCGCAGCAGCGCCATTATGGCCGCCGGCAGCATGGTGAGTCGCGTCACTGGTCTTATCCGTACGGTCGCTCTCGGCGCAGCGATCGGCGCGGCGACCGTCGGCAACGCCTACAACCTGTCCAACACGCTGCCCAACATGGTGTACGAGCTGCTGCTCGGCGGCGTGCTGTCCAGCGTGGTTGTGCCGCTGCTGATGAAGGCACGGACGCAGGACCGCGATCGCGGCGAGGCTTACACCCAGCGGCTGCTCACGTTGGCCACGATCTTCCTAGCCGGCGCGACCGT
>DASQPR010000077.1:0-2147 GCA_035643815.1 Micromonosporaceae bacterium
GCCACCGGATCCGTCCGGGGCGAATAGCCCGGGTGCGGTGCCGCGCGAGCCGACGCCGCACCTTGCCTGATCCGCGCGGACCACATGGTTCCGGCGCACCGGAACCGCGGACGTGACCGTGGCGGGCCGCCCCGTCGGAGCGGCCCGCCACGGAATGGAGCCTGGGGGCGCTAGCGCTGCAGCGCGTCGCGACCGCGATCCGCCGCGTTCTTCAGGTCGTTGCCGGCCTGCTTCGCTTGCGCCGCGACCTGGTCGCGTCGGCCTTCATTCGCCAGCCGGGGGTTGTCCATCTTTTCGCCGACGAACTCCTTGGCCTTACCCGTGTACTCCTGCGCCTTGTTCGACATCTTGTTCGACATGGTCGGACCTCCTGTCTTCCTTGGCGTACCCGGTCGTCGTACCCGAGTGGAGCGTTGCTAAACGCGGGCCGTGGGACCCGGCGGTCCGTGAACGTGACCGCCGCGTACACGGCAGAATGGCGAGCATGGCGGAGATCTTGGTGATCCGGCACGGCCAGACGGAGTGGAGCGCGAACGGTCGGCATACGTCCGTGACCGAGTTGCCGCTCACGGCCGAGGGCGAGGAGCAAGCCGCCCAGTTGAAACCGGCGCTGGCCGGCCGTGCCTTCGCCGCTGTGATCTCGAGCCCGCGGACCCGGGCGACCCGCACGGCCGAACTCGCCGGTTTGACCGTCACGGACGTCGACGACGATCTGGCCGAGTGGCGGTACGGCGACTACGAAGGCATCACCAGCGAGGAGATCCGTACGACCGATCCGGACTGGGACCTGTGGCGCGACGGCTGCCCGGGCGGCGAGCGTCCCCAGGACGTCGGCGCGCGCCTGGACCGGGTGCTGGCGAAGGCCCGCCGTCTGCTGGCCCACGGCGACGTCGTGCTCGTCGCGCACGGCCACTCCTTGCGCGTGGCGACCGCTCGGTGGCTCGGCCAGCCGGTTGCGGCCGGCGCTCTCTACTTGCTCGACACGGCGACGATCTCGGCGCTCGACTTCGAGCGTGACCAACCGGTGCTGCATCGGTGGAACGAGCGACCGATCGGCGGGCGCTGAGCAGTGGGTTCGCTCGGTTAAGCCGCTGGTGCGATTGAGCCGCTGGTCAGCCGGTCACGCGCGGTGGCCGGCCCTCGAACGGCGTCGACAGTACGACGGTGGTGCGCGTCGTGACGTTGGCCGCCGTACGGATGTCCTGCAGCAGACGTTCCAACGCGGCCGGCGTCGCAACACGTACGAGCAGGAGATAGAAGTCCTCACCGGCGACCGAATAGCACGATTCGATCTCGGCGAGGTGACCTAGGCGCTCGGGCGCGTCGTCCGGGGCGGATGCGTCGATCGGGCGGATCGCGATGAACGCGGTCAACGAGGAGTCCAGGGCGTCGTGATCGAGCCGTGCGCCGTACCCCTTGATCACGCCGCGCTGTTCGAGCCGACGTACGCGTTGATGGGCGGCCGACACCGACAGTCCGACCTGTTCGGCGAGATCGGTGTACGAGATTCGGCCGTCGGTCGCGAGCGCCGTCACGATCCGCCGATCGATGTCTTCCACACTGGAGAAACTACCGTCAGACCTGTCGGTTCCGCGGTCATCCGACCGTCGTATCTTACGGGAGCTCACGAGACCTGGCCCACACGATGCGGTCATCACGGGTACCGGGCCACGTCGACCGGCGCTATCATCCGTCGATGATCAATGCGATGCACATCCTCCTATACAGCCGTGACCCGGCCGCGGACCGCGCGTTCTTCCGGGACGTGCTCGGATGGCCGTACGTCGAGAACGCGGGTTCCGAACCGGGCTGGCTCATCTTCAAGACGCCGCCGGCCGAGCTCGGCATCCACCCGACCGATGGGCCGCCCACCGCCGAGGTCAGTCTCATGTGCGACGACATCAACGCGACCGTCGCCACGCTCGCCGCACGTGGTGTGCCGATGACCGATGTCAACAACCGTGGCTACGGCATCGCGGTCGACGTGACGCTGCCCGGCGGCGGCACAATCCAGCTCTACGAGCCTCGGCACGAGATCGCTCACAGCCTGTAGCCGCCGTTCGGCGGTCGCCGCTTCGTGTCCGCGTGGGTCAGTGGTCGGACGCTGATCGTACGGCGTCGAGGATTTCATCCATGCGCGGCAGCAC
>DASQPR010000078.1:0-15204 GCA_035643815.1 Micromonosporaceae bacterium
GCTCGAGTTCGCGAGCACGTCGGTGACCGGCGGATGCGGGATGATCGGTTCGCCGTACGCGTCATGACCGAGGATGTCCTCGGGTGTCGCCCCGCCGGAGAGTCGGCGCTCGAGTTCGCTCCACGAGATGCTCGGATTGAAGTAGCCCATCAGCGTCCGGTCCTTCGCCGCGGCGGTCGGTCGGCCGCCGGGACTTGGTCTGTCATAACTCGGTCTGTCATAGCTCGGTCAGTCATAGATCGCCTCCACCGTCCAGTCGCCGTCGGTGAGGCAGAGCAGCAGCGCCCGGCCGTCGCCGAGAGCGACCTGAAACCGCGCGCGACGGCTGGCCTCCTCGGGCGCCCACCAGCGCTCGTCCACGGGCCACGGTCCGGCCCAGCCGACAATCTCCACGACGGTGTCCTGAGCGGTTGCGCTCTGGGCGGGCCTGGTCCGGGCGGTTGCCACCCGGGCACCGACGATGCCGCCGGTCGGTGTGATGACCAGGCGCGCCGGTGGCGCGGTGACCGCGAGCCGCGCGGTCACGCCGACCCGTGCTCCCGCGATGTCCTGCACGTCGACCGGCAGCGGTTCGACCAGCACGGTGGCCGGGGCCGGCGGCGGGAGGCGCCCCGGCCACGGTCGGTCGGCCGGGCGGGCCGGCAGCCGTTCGTCGCCCCACGGGACGTACGTGATCTCGTCCACCGGGTCACGGCCACCGCTCGCGACCGCGGTCACCACCGCCTCCGGCCCGAGGAGGCCCTGCACCCGTGTCATCGCCCGATGAGCGCGGTCGCGTTCGACACCCGCGTCGCCCCACAGGCCGAGCTGGAGTCCGGCATGCTCGACGACGCCGTCGGGCACGAGTCGCAGCCGTACGATGCCCCCGCTCGGACGATTCTGGCGATGCAGCCATCCATCGAGCTGCCAACGCACCCGATCGCTGATCGCCGCCGCGGTCAACAGGCCATCATGGCGCCAGGTGCGGTAGAGCTCCTCGCCTCGCTCGGTGACCGCTTCGATGCCGAGACGCGTGCAGGCCAGACCGTGACCGGCCAGCCGCTCGTGCAGTCGGACGGCGAGCGCGCGGGCGGCGAATGCGGCGGCGTCGATCCGGTCCAATGGCTCGTCGAACCGCTCGGTGACGTCGAGGTCGGCCGGTGGTTCGCGGGTCGCGAGCGGTCGTTCATCGCCTCCGGCGGCGAGCCGGTGGACGAGTGCCGCGTCAAAGCCGAATCGGGCCAGCACGTCCGCCGGCGGCAGGGCGGCGAACTCCCCGAGCGTACGGATGCCGAGCCGGCGCAGCAGATCGACGAGGGCCTCCCGGGAGGTCACGCCACGCATGCCACTAGGGCGAGCGGCCGCTCGACTCCGACCGCTGGCCGAGTTGGCGGCGTGGCCACCCCCGATCGCGGCGATATCGAAGTCGGCCAGGAACACCGGTGTCGCACCATCGGCGACGATCCGACCCGAACGGGCGGCCAACCCGGCCGCGAACACGCCGTCGGCGATGCCGACCTGCGCCTCGACGGCGCACGCCTGGGCGACCTGCTCGACGAGGTGTTCGGCGGCTCGTTCCTCGCCGCCGAAGTATCGGGCCGGACCACGGGCGGCGAGCGCGCACACGCCGGGACGCACCACGTCGACGCCGGGCGCGATCGCCTCGACAGTGGCGACGATCGACTCAAATGCGCGCGCGTCCCGGCCCTCGTCGTGCTCGACGGTCACGATCTCCGGGCAGCGGGCTTGTGTCTCGCGCTTCCGGAGACCGAGGCGAATGCCTTCGCGCCGGGCCGCCGCCGAACACGCGATCACCCGGTTGGCGGACAGTACGGCAACCGGTGCGTACGCCGGTACACCGTCGATGATCCCGGCCGCGACCACTGGCCAGTCCGGGCACCAGAGCACCAGCGTCCGGCTCATGAGGCGGCTTCTTGGCGCTGGTAGTCGCGTTCGTCTTCGCGCTCGTCGACGAATGGTCCATCCTGGATGATCGTGATGTCGGGCGTCGGCAGCAGCGACAGCGTCCGCTCGGCACATGTGTCCTGCGGCTGCGCTACGCATCGGCTGGTGTCGCTACCTTCCCGCCACCGGTCGACCGACCAGCCGGCACCCAGCGCCTCGTACGCCGGCAACCAGAACGTGGCTTCCTTCGGCTGCGCCGCGGCGCCACGCCCCCGAGCGGTGACGGTGAGCTTGCGTTTGCGCAGCCGTCCCCGGCCACCCTCGAGCCCTTCCCAGTCGCCACGCGTCGAGGTGAGTAAGACGTCGGCGCCCGGCCACCGGCCGTATCCGATGAGGACGCTGCCGCGTTGGCGTGCCCGGGCCGCGAGGCGTCCGGTCAGGGCCGCGGCGACCGGACCGGGTGGCGCGGTGACGACCACATCGACCCCGTCGAGCAGGGCCGCCACGACGGTGCTCCACTCCGGGCCGGGATAGGGCACGAGTGCGAGCCGGCTCAACTCGACGCCAGCTTCGGCCGCGGCCGCCGTGCCGAACGTCGGCAGACCGACAACGGCACACCACGAGCCAGCCCGGGACGCGGCGGCGAGCAATCCGATCACCAACGAGGTGGCACCGGATGTGGCGACCGTCGACCCCCGACGTAGCCCACCACCGGGTAGCAGCGGACGCAGTTGGTGGATGACCGGCAACATGCGATCGGGTGCACCGAGGCCGCCGGCGATGTTGCCGGAATTCGTGCCGGCGGCAACGCCGGTCCCGGCGGCCAACCGGAGCCGAGGGACGGCGGAGTGCGCTCGCCCCGTCCCGCGGACCACCTTGGTGACCGCCTTCGGCCGGCCAGCGGTTTTCGCGTGCAGGGGCGCATCCGGATGAGGGCCTGGCTCGGCGACCGGCGCGATGACGGGCGAGACGGCCGCCGAATCCGGGAAGGCGGTGGGTGTGGTCGCCGGCCGAACGAGGCCAACCAGCCCCATCGATCGGACCAGAGCGGCGGCGGTCTGTGCGGCCGACGAGCCGGCCGTGGCCAGGCCACCTGTCCCTGGCGGCCGAGACGGCAACGGCACGTTGTCGACCACGATGTCGACCACGGCGTCGCTCATGGTGTCAGCCACGACGGTCCCCCCTGTGTCACGTGTCCATCGCTTAACGCCCACCGCGAGCCGGATGCCGACCGACCGGATGTTGGCCATCCGATCCGGACGGCAGGCCCTTCGCGAAGCGGCGGGCCTGCGCCCTAGGCGACGAGTTCGTCCAGCAGACCGGGGTGGACGAGGCCGAGAGCGAGCTCGACGACGGCGACAAACGACGCGGCCGCGCGCATGAGGTCATCGGCCTCGCGGACGCTGACCACACGGGGGATGCCGGCTTCGGCGGCCGCCCGCTTGGCGGCGCTCGCCGCAAAGTAGGCCGCCCACTCGCTGAGCTCCGGGGCCACCAGAGCGAGCAGGTCCCACACGCTGGTGAGCTTGCTGCGGCGGCTCGGCACCGGCTTGGCTCGCGCTGCGACGACCGCGGCCGCGGCGCGCAGGGCGGCCAGGTGGGCCGTCGCATACCGCAGGCCTTCGACACGCTGCTCGATCGCTTCGTCGAGGCCACGGCGCGCGAGCGCCAGGAGCTGTGCCGGAGTCCGGTGCGGGAACGCATGCGCCGGAACGGTCGGTGCGTCGGCCGCGCGAACCGGTCCGGACAGCCACCGGCCGGACGGCGGTGCCGTTACGACGTCGCTCGCCTCGGCGGCCATCGGAGCGTCTACCGCGAAGAGCGTCGGGGTCGATCCCATTGGTGCCTTCCTCCCTCAACCACGCCCATCCGAGTCCCGGATGGGATCGCTCGACGCACGATGCGTCGATGCGTGTGGCCGCCGGGAAGATGCGGCTTGGTGCTGCCGGTCGGACGTGGCGCTTCCCCACCACGTCCGACCGGCCCTGGTGCGCCGTCCACCGACCGGGGGTCAGAGGACGGCAGCGGCGCACCCGGTTGGGACCAGGCCCGCGAATGCCCGGTCCCGCAGCCTGGCCGAGGCTGCAGTCCGTGCGGAGGGCACGCCGCGAACGCGCCCTCCGACGCTCGCCACGCCCGCGCGGGGGGCGGCAAGTCCGGTCGAACACTGCCGTTTCGAGTAGCCGTCATGTGCGATAGATCAACGGTGATCATCCTGAAACCTGTTTCTGAGAACCCCTGGTCGAGTGCGTCGATCCGAGATTCATTCGAACAATCGTTCGAACACATCTACAGTAAACCCCGGGTACGACAAGACCGCAACGACGGGCGCACATCCCGCCAAGATTTGTCAAGATCGTGTCGACGAAGAGCGCTGTCACGGGGGTCATCACTCGTTGGCCACGTGCCACGGAGCCATCCGACGCCGATGAATTCCCAGGTCAAGCCGCATTCGGGGCGGCGACCGACCCCGTACCGTCGGACCCAAGCCGGCCCACCGCCCAAGCCGAGCCGGCAATCGATCCGACCGGAGTCCGACGCCCGGTTCCCGACGTCCGGTCCCGACGAGCCACGAGAGACGGATAGCCGGCGGCGCATACGTCATCCTCGGACCAATGAATCGCTGCTACGGGCCGCCCGTCCGTCGACGGCATCACCCGCCGGGCTCCGCACGCCTGCAGGCTCCGATAACCGGTGGCACGATAGCGTGGCCGGTGCACTGCCGGACGCTGTCCCTCCGCGAGAGCGCACCGCGGGTGCCGGCAACGACGGACGACCGGGCACTGTTGCGATGAGACATTGAGCAGGAGCCGAAGGAGCACGATCGTGAGCGTTGACTCTGCCGCCAACTTGACCACGCCGGGACGGGAACCGGACGAGCTTCGCCAGACTCTGGGCGACGATGCGCTGGCTCTCATCGTGCGGTTACACCGCGAATTCGAGCCGGTACGCCGAGAGTTGATGAACCGACGTGCGGAGCGTGCAGTGGCGCTCGCGAACGGTGCCATCCCCGACTTTCTCGCCGAGACCCGGGAGATTCGCGAGAGTGCATGGACGGTAGCGCCGGCCGCCCCCGGCCTCATCGATCGCCGGGTCGAACTCACCGGACCGACCGACCGCAAGACCGTCATTAACGCGCTCAACTCCGGTGCAAAAGTGTTCATGGCCGACTTCGAGGACAGCAACACTCCGTCGTTCGACAACATGGTCACCGGGCAGGTCAATCTGCTGGCGGCGCTGCAGGGCACCCTCGATTTCACCAACCCTGACGGCAAGCACTATGCACTGGGTGATGAGGTCGCCACGCTGGTCGTCCGGCCGCGTGGCTGGCACCTCATGGAAAAGCACGTCCTGGTCGACGGCGAACCGGTCTCCGGTGCACTCTTCGACGTCGCGGCCTACCTCGCGGTCAGCGCCCGAGCGGCCATCGCCGCCGGCATCGGGCCGTACTTCTATCTGCCCAAGCTCGAAAGCCATCGGGAAGCGCGGCTGTGGAACGACGTGTTCAACGCCGCCCAGGACCAGCTCGGGCTGCCCCGGGGCACGATTCGCGCGACCGTACTCATCGAGACCGTCCTGGCCGCGTTCGAGATGGACGAGATCCTCTACGAACTGCGTGAGCACGCGGCCGGCCTCAACGCGGGCCGGTGGGATTACATCTTCTCGGTGATCAAGAAACTGCGGGACACCAGCGTCGGCGCGCCGCTGCCGGACCGTACACAGGTGACGATGACGGTGCCGTTCATGCGCAACTACACCGAACTGCTCGTCAAGACGTGTCATGCCCGTGGGGCGTACGCCATCGGCGGCATGTCGGCGTTCATCCCGAACCGACGCAATCCCGAAGTCAACGACCGGGCACTCGCCGCGGTTCGAGCCGACAAACAGCGCGAGGCGGCCGACGGTTTCGACGGATCATGGGTCGCGCATCCGGATCTCGTACCCATTGCCCTGGAAGCGTTTGACGCGCGGCTCGGCGGCCGGCCCAACCAGCTCGACCGCCAACGTCCCGATGTGACGGTGACCGCCGCGGACCTGCTGGCCATTGCCGAGACGCCCGGCACCGTCACCGAAGCCGGCCTGCGCAACAACGTCAGCGTCAGCCTGCAATACCTCGAGTCCTGGCTGCGGGGCGTCGGCGCGGTCGCGATCTTCGACCTGATGGAGGACGCCGCCACGGCGGAGATCAGTCGTTCCCAGATCTGGCAGTGGATCCATGACGCCGTACGGACGGCCGAAGGCACCGTGATCACGGCCGAATACGTGCGCGGCATCGAGCACGAGGAGCTGGCCAAGATCCGAGCGGCGGTCGGCGACCAGGCCTTCGACAGCGGCCGGTACGACGACGCACAGCGGCTCTTCGAGCAGGTCGCGCTGAGCGCCGATTTCGTGGAGTTCCTGACGCTGCCGGCCAGCGAACTGATCGGCTAGCAAGCAACCGGCGGTAACCGGCCAGAGGGCATCGGGTGCTTCCACGAACCGTCGGCGAACTCGGCTAACCTCCCGATGTGACCGCGACGGAGGTTGCCTGGGTCGTGCTGCGCGAGCGTCTGTCGGCGTACCAACTTATCGGCGGGGTTCTGGTGCTGATCGTCGACGGCGTCGCAGAGACCGCGCGCACCGCCGGGCCGGGTGAGACGGCCGAGCTGCCGCCGACCTAGCCTCGCGTCCTCGCGTCCGGCCGGCCAGTTGTCGGTGGCCGACGCGCGAGGCCGCCGATGCGCGAAGATAAAACCATGCATATGAACGTACGCACGGTGCAGGACGCCCTTACCGCAGCGGACGCGGTGAATGGATCCGGCGAGCCGAGCACTGTCCGGATGCTCCCCGACGCGGTGGGCACCGCGGCTCTCGCCGCCGCCGCACTTTCCGTGTCGGTCGGTCAGATCGCGAATTCGCTCATCTTTGCCGCCGACGGCGACCCGTTGCTCGTGTTGACATCCGGCGCGCACCGCGTCGACACGGCGAAGGTCGCCGCCGCGATCGGCGTCGGCGCACTGAAGCGGGCAACGCCGGAGTTCGTCCGCGAACACACCGGCCAGCCCATCGGTGGCGTCGCGCCGGTCGGACATCCGAAGCAGGTCCGTACGCTCGTCGACACCGCGCTCGCCGGCTACGACGAGATCTGGGCGGCGGGCGGCATCCCCCACGCGGTGTTCCCGACGACGTACGCCGAGCTGGTCCGCATCACCGGTGGTACGCCGACCGACGTCGAGTGACGCCGGCAGCGGGGGTCCCGCCGGCCGCGATCCCGCTAGGCTTGCTGGACGAGGCCCGCTCGGCGCGGGTGCCGCGAGCCCGCGGATTGCCGCGAGTTCGGGGTTGCCGCGGGTCGGGTTGGCGCGAGTTCACGGGTTGCCGCGAGTCCATGGGTTAGGCGCGAGTCCGCGGGGTTGCCGCGAGTCAAGGAGATTGGGTGGACACGGATCGGCCGGCCGGAATGCGGCTCGTGGCGTGGACCCCGGCCGACTTTGGCAACCGGCTCAACGACGTCATCGAGGTGTACGGCCAGGCCATGTCGTACGACGTGACGTTGCTTTCGGCGCGGCGCGGTTACATGGCCTCGCACGTACGCCGACCCGGCTTCCGGGCGGTAGCCACCGTCGACGATCGGGGGCGGCTTATCGGCTTCGGCTACGGCTACCTCTCCGAACGCGGGCAGTGGTGGCACGACCAAGTGCGGGCGGCCATGCGCCGAGACGCCCGGCACGCGTGGCTCAGCGACTGTTTCGAGGTGGTCGAGCTGCACGTGCGGCCGTCAGCGCAGGGTTTCGGGGTGGGCGCCGCGCTGCTGACGGCCCTGCTCAGGATGGCACCCGGTCGCCGTACGCTGCTGTCCACGCCGGAGGCCAACGAACAGACATCACGGGCGTGGCGGCTCTATCGGCGATTCGAGTTCGAAGACGTGTTGCGGCACTTCGTGTTCCCGGGGGACGAGCGACCCTTCGCCATCCTGGGCCGCCGCACCAGGTTGCCCTAACCGACGGCCGCGCCGTACGGCGTTGCTCGCCACGGGCGTACCTCGAGTCAGGTTCCACCGCCACGGTCCGAGCCTTGCGCCGCTCCCTGTCCCGGGCTTCGGCCGGCGTCATCGACCGCCGGCTTCGAAGCGCCACGCCGGGATCGTCGGCCGAACCGGATCCGCGCCGGATTGCGTGCGGCCGTCCTGGATCCGCCGTGTCGTCCGGCCGGACCCTCCCCGGCCCGGGCCGCCGACCGAGGCGCCAGCTCGGGTTCTGCTGCCTGGTCTCCGCCGAGACGGCCGGCGAGACCGCCCGGACCGTCAAGCGCGTCCGGCCCGCTAGCGTCGCCGGGACCGTCAACGCCGCCATTGCCGCCGGGACCGTCACGGCCGCCAGGGGCGCCGCTCGGACCGCGATGGCCGGCATGTCCGCCAGCGCCGGGACCACGACCGCCCAGACCGCGACCGACGCCGGGACCGTCAGAGCCGCCGGCGCTGTCGCGACCGGCGGCATCGTCATGGCCAACATCGCCGTCGGGTCCGACATCACTGCCCGACCTGCCCTCGATATCCGAAGCCGGGTCGGCGCCCGCGGCGACATCACCACGCGGTTGAGCATCGCTGCCGTCGGTGGCGTTCGCGGCGTCGATACCCAGCGGATCATCGCTGCCGTCGGTGGCGTTCGCGACGTCGATAGGCAGCGGAGCATCGCTGCCGTCGTCGGCGTTCGCGAGGTCGACCTCGGTCGTACCCGCCGCCTGCGACCGATAGACCGTGACGCTCCGGCCGTGCTTCTCAACCGCGCTGCGCACCCGCACGCCGGCATCTCCGAGCAAATCATCGAGCGTCGGCTCGCTAAGCGCCAGGTCCGACGCCTCGGATGGCTCGTCGGCCGACGGGGCGGCGTAGCTCACCACTTCGGAAATTCCGCCGTCGCCGTCATCGCGGGCATCGGCACTGGCCGCGCGGCTTCCGCTGACCGGGCCGACGGATGTGCCCCCAGACCAAGCGTGCTCGTCGGCAGCGTCACCGCCGCGTCCGTACGAAAGGTCTCCAGGTCGGTCGGCGGCACCGATCGGGCTCGAGCCGGTTGGCATGGCCGGCGCACCGGCGAACGGCGGGATCGGTGCCGGCGGCACGGACGGCGTGGTCGCATTCGACGTTCCCGGCGGGCGCCACGTCGGCCAACGTCGGCCGGCCAGCGCGCGATGTACGGCGGCCAGCAGCTGCGCGATCCCGATGAGCCCGAGCACGATCCAGGCCGCCGTCGCGATTGCGGCGATGCCGGCGGCGATGCGTGGATTGAACGATTCTGCGAAGCCGGCCAGCACCAGACCGCCGATCGTGAGCATGACGCGGGTGGGACGCTCGCCCACGGTGACCGCGGTGATCTCGGTCATCCCCGCCGCGTTTCCCCGGGAGCGGACGTATTCGTGCAGCCAAGCCAGCGCACCCGCGGCGACGACGATGTGTCCGGCCGCACCGATCCGCCAGAACGCGATCAACCAGCAGGCCTCGCCGATCCGATCGACGACGGCGTCGTAGACATACCCGAGGCGTGTCGTGTGCCCACTGAGGACGGCCAGCGCCCCGTCGACGGTGTCGGCCAATGTGGCCACGAAGACGAGCAATGCGGCCAGCAGAATGCCGCCGCTGCCGTGCGTGACCACCACGATGACCGTGACCGATGACAACAGACCGAGCGCGGTGACCGCACCGGCCGGGACTCGGACGCGGTGCAACGATCGCGCCAGGACGAACCCGAACCACAGCCACCGGCGCACGCCCGGCCGTACCTTCGCGAGGTCGACGCCACCATGCAGGCCGGACCAGTCAGCCGCGTACTGCTCCCAGGTCACGACGGGAACAGCCACGGCGTTGCCAACCTCTCAGGCGCGCACGGGAGCCAGGTCCCGCCATAGTTCGCGGGTGGCGGTCGATCGGTTGAGCGTGATGAAGTGGATGCCCGGCACGCCCTCGTCGAGCAGGCGCCGGCACATCGCGGCCATTTGCGCCATGCCGAGCTGCCGCACGGCTTTCGGATCGTCGGCGATCGGTTCGAACTGCGCGGCCAGCGCCGGCGGGAATGGCGCGCCAGACAACGTCTCACACTTCGCGATCGTGCCCAGGCTCGTCACCGGCATCACGCCGGCCACAATCGGCGTGTCGCAACCCGAGGCGGCAACCCGGTCACGCAGCCGGAGGTAGTCGTCGACGTCGAAGAACATCTGCGTGATCGCGAAGTCTGCGCCGGCGCGGCATTTGGCGATGAAGTTTCGGGTGTCGGACGCGATGTCGGGAGACCTCGGGTGCTTGTACGGGAATGCGGCCACGCCGACGCTGAAGTCGCCGGCGTCGCGCACCAGCTCGACCAGCTCCGCCGCGTACGTCAGGCCGCGCGGATGCGGGATCCAGTCACCTCGTGGATTTCCCGGCGGGTCGCCGCGGATCGCGAGGACGTTACGCACCCCGGCCTCGGCCAATCGACCGACCATGTTGCGCAGTTCGGCAATCGAGTGGTTGACGGCGGTCAGGTGAGCCATCGGCAGCAGCGTCGTCTCGGATGCGATGCGTTCGGTCGCCGCCACGGTGGTGTCACGCGTCGAGCCACCGGCGCCGTACGTGATCGACACGAACGAAGGTCGCAATGGCTCGAGATGCCGGATCGCCCGCCACAGCTGCGTCTCCTGCTCTTCGTCCTTCGGCGGGAAGAATTCGAAGGAGAACGTCGGCTCGGCCGAGCGCACAAGGTCCCCGATGGCGGGTTGTCCACCGGGCATCACCGAGGGAAGTCCTAGGGCCACCCCACGACTGTAACGGTCCCGATCCGTTCCGCCCGGTAGTTGTCCCAGCCGGTGGCGCTCCCACCGGATCGTCTGACCGCCGATCATCGCGGATCCTGATCGACGCGACCGGCTGCCGAGCTGGGCCCCCCACCGTCGCTCACGCGGTGCCCCGCGGCATTTGTCCCCGGCTCCACCGAGCAGGCGTCGATGAGCGCCCGCTCGGCGAATCGCCGACAACGGCACGGCCAAACCTGCCCGCAGGCGCGACACCGAGCCAGGACGCCGGCTCCGGCGAAGCCGGGCGCATGATCCCGGAACAGACACATCGCCACCCGCCACATCACCGGCTGGCGCACGGCCGGCGGCGGTTCGTCCGGTGGGTCGGTGAGATCGAACGGCACATCGGTCATGGCAGCTCCCATTCAGCGCATCGGGGTGACCGCTTCACCTAACCGCCGCACGACGGTGCGCGGAGGGGCCAGCCGAGGGGGCCATTCGAACATGCGTACGAGAATGCGTCGTACCCGGATCTCACGATGGGTGGACGGTCACATCGGGCGACCGTCGGCTCGGAGGTCTCAATGCCAACACCAGCACCAGCACCAGCAGCGACGGCACGAGCATCGTCGGCGGCGACAGCCTGCGCACCGACGGCGGCGCCCGGCACGATGATCGCGGCCGCTCGGCGCCGCCGGGGAATCTCGCAGCGGGCGCTCGCCGGTCGACTCTGCATGACGACCGGGATGGCCACGGTCAGCCGGCACGAGGTCTCGCGTTGGGAGCGCGGCGCCCGACTTCCATCGGCCTACTGGCTGGCACCGCTCGCCGCGCTGCTGGGCATCGATCGGGCCGACTTAGAGCGCGCAGTCGTCCGAGCCCGGAGCGACCGGCGCCGTTCACGCGGCAGTGTCGCCGATGCGCTGTCGCGATGGCGGGTCACCACGGTGCCACGGATAGCGTCACCGCAGCACTTGACGAAACGACGCGTAGTGATCGTCGGTGTAATAGACGTCGCCAGCGCGACCGACGACGAGGCGTCTCGCCCCGCGGTCGGACGACCCCGGTGTTCGGACGGTGTATTCGCGGTAATAGCCAGCGGCCCGCTGCGGCAGGATGCGTTGGGCGTTGGTGAACACGGTTCCGTCTTGGACGAACGGGAATGGGCCGCCCGCGTCGATGAGACCCAGGACCTGTCGTGCCTCCGCCGGCAGCGCGCTCGCGGCGACGGTCGGCAGTCCGGATCGTGGCGTCGGCCCGGCGTTGACGGTCGTGGCCGTGCGCACGGAGACCGGCGAGGCGTCATTCGCCTCGATCACAGCGAACGCCGCGATCAGGCCAATGATCACGACCGCCGCCGCGAGCAGCAACGTCCTCGCGGACACCTGGGCGAACGGGCGCAGCGTCCGCCGCCGCGAGCCGCCCCGACCGGCCCGGCTCACGGGCCCCCGCGCCCCCGTCGACGGTGCGGCCGACCCGCGAGCGGTGTGCGGTCGAGACCGCGCCGACCGAGCCAGACCCACACCGAGAGCGTCACCAGCACCAGTGAAAATCCAAACCCAAGATCTTCGACCGGGGCGTACGCGATGCGCCAGCCGACGATCGCGTCGGCTCGGTATGTCACGACACGTGCGCCCGTCAGCACGCCGTTGGACAGGAGTTGACCCACCAGCACGATCGGATACGTCAGCCAGAAGATCTGCCGGGTCACCAGACGCGTACGGAGGATCGCGAGATCGATGACGAGTGCTCCAACGACGCCGACAACGGCGGCCACGGTGTAGGTCACGACAGCGGCTGCCCAGATCGGGGCGCCCGAGGCTGCCCGGGCCGCGGTTTCAGTGTGCTCGACGCCGCCGACCTGTTCGCACGCCTCATCAACCGCATCGGCGTCGGGCTGCTCGTCGCCGGCGGGTGCCGCACTGCCTCGCACCGCGCGGACGGCCTCGAATCCGAGGATCGTGGCGAACGGGATGACCAGGAAAAACAGCAATTCTTCAAGCGGCAGCTGGCCGAATAGGCGTACCCATAGGGTCTGGGCTGGGTCGTAGCGCCAGTAGCCGGCGGCGACCGCCGCCACGTCCCACCCGCCGAAGATCACCACCACGATGGCCAACGTGATCGCGACCCGCCGCCAGCGCCGCACCACATGAACATGCAGCACCGGCTCGACCCACAGGGCGCCGATCAGGCACCCGGCCAGTACAGCGAGGTAGGTCAGATGCCGCATCGCGAGCGCATGGGTGCCGTTAGAAGCCGAGCGCCTGCGCGCGCCGCTTGACCTCGGTCGCCAGCGGACCACCGAGGCCGCTAGCCGGGGTGCCGGGCAAGGACTGATCGGCGGTGAAGAGCCACCGCATCGTCTCTTCGTCGTTATACCCAGCGTCGTGCAGAAGATTGAGCACGCCAGGGAGGTGCTTGCGGGCGGTGGGGTTGACCACGAACTCGGACGGGACCTGGAGCACTCCGTCCCGTCGCACCGCGATGAGCTCACGATCCCGGATCATCTGGTGGACCCGGGTCACCTTGACGTCGAAGATCTCGGCGATGTCGGGCAGGGTCAGCCATTGGGTGGGGCCGGCCACCGCGCCGGCGGTCACGGATTCAGTCACAGGTCCACGATGCCATGCTGGCGGCGGCGACCGCGACGAGAGGCCGGGATCCGATGGGAGTCAGCCATGGCGCTGACCAGCGCGTCGGATATCGCGGCCGCAACATACCGGCGAGCGGCCGCGGGCGTACGGACGGTCAAGCGAGCCGTCGTGCGCCGCTCGGATGCCTGGCTCTACGGACTCGACCAGGAGTATCCGGAGTACGACGCCTATCGCCGGCGCCCGCGTCGGATCGCCCGAGGGGTCGGCCTCAGCACGCGTGCCGCCAAAAGCGTCGCCACCGCCACAGCAACACTCTGTGGCGCCCTCGCGAACCGCTGGAGTCACCGTCCGGCATCCGACACAGACTCACCGATACCGCGTCGCCGTCCGGCCGATCCGTTGCCTCGTACCGATTTGCCGAATTCGCGCCGATCCGATGTGTCCGATCCGCCCGGATTAGTGGGCGAACCTCCACTGGTTCACGTCGAGAGCGCACCGGCTTACCCACCCGCGGCGAGCGGCGTCGCTACCAGCACTACCACCCCTGACACGCGCCACACCTCGGCGATCCCGTCGACGTTCGCGCCCGGCGCCGCTTAGACTGCCAGCCGATGAACACGAGGGTCGCGGACAACTGGATCGGCGCGCTCGTCGACGGGCGCTACCGGATCCGGGGTCGCGTTGCGAGCGGCGGGATGGCGACCGTCTACACCGCCACGGACGAGCGCCTGGAGCGCACCGTGGCGGTGAAGATCATCCATCCCGGCCAGGCCGACGATCCGCGCTTCGTCGAACGGTTCAGCTGGGAAGCCAAGACGATCGCCCGGCTTACCCATCCCAACGTCGTCGCCGTCTACGACCAAGGCACCCACGACGGACTGCCGTACCTGGTGATGGAGTACGTACGCGGCCGGACGCTACGCGACATGCTGGCCGACGAGCGACGGTTGGACGCGATCGAGGCGCTCGCGATCCTCGAGCAGATGCTGGCGGCGATCGCGGCCGCCCATCGGGCGGGTGTTATCCATCGCGACGTCAAGCCAGAGAACGTCCTGATCGCCACGTCGCCGACCGGCACCAGTCTCGCCGACGCCGTCGTCAAGGTCGCCGACTTCGGGTTGGCCCGAGCGGTCGAGGCGAGTGCGGACGACGGCGGCGGGCAACTGCTGGCCACCGTGGCGTACGTGGCACCGGAGTTAGTCAGCGACGGCGAGGCTGACCCACGCTCGGACGTCTACTCGGTAGGCATCGTGCTGTTCGAGATGCTCACCGGCCGGGTGCCGTACGACGGATCGAAGCCAATCGACATTGCCTGGGCACACGTCGATCAGGACGTACCGCCGCCGTCGAAGTACGTGCCGGGCCTGCCGACCTCGGTCGACGAACTCGTGCGTCATGCCACTCATCGCGACCGCGCCCAGCGGCCCAGCGACGCCGGCGTGATGTTGACCGAGGTCCAAGCCGTACACGACCGGCTCGAAGGCCAAACCGCGCTGTCCGACAAGACGGTTGCCGCCCCGACGGTGGCGGTCGGCCTGCTGGGCGGCAACGCCGGCACCAAGGCCAACCACGCCAGCGGCAGCAATGGACGCCGGGGTCGCGCGTCGGGTGGATCGGACCGCCCGTCCTGGTCCCGCCTGCCCGAGCGCGAGCGTGATCGCGGGGCACCCCCACGGCGGTCCGCGGACGGACCGCGAGGCGGCGGCGCGTCTCACGGCGGCGGCACCCGAGGGGCCGTTGGCGGCTTCATCGGCTGGTTCGACCGGCTGATGTCCCGGCGCAACGGCCGCCGCACGTTCTTCGCGACGATCGCGGTGCTCGCGCTGGTGATCGCGCTGACTGGTTGGTGGTTCGGTTTCGGTCGGTACACCACGACGCCGAAGTTCGTCGGCCAGACTCAGACGCAGGCGGTCGCGGCGGCGAAGAAGGCGGGGTTCGAGATCCGCTACGGGTCGCCGCAGTTCGAAGAGAAGATCCCGAA
>DASQPR010000079.1:0-3293 GCA_035643815.1 Micromonosporaceae bacterium
ATCGAACTGAGCCTCGAGCGCTTCCCCGCCTGGTCCACCGGCGGTGTTGCCGAGGGCACCTGCGACCGGCGCGACGGTTCCAGCGAGACGGCGGCACGGAAGCCCTCCACCTCGCTGGGTTGCATCACGGGGCGGCGATCAAAGCATTTGGACCATTCGTTTGGCGCGGCCATGTCCACGGTCGATGGAGCCGCAGTGAGTGCGGCCACCGGACGGCCAACTCAGACGGCACCGTCGCCGTGACTGCCGGGTTTGACGATCGCTGTCGCGGGTACAGCGACGACCGGCGCGGGGGGCGTCGGCGACGCTCCGGAGGCCCGTGCGGCGGTCTCCGGAGCGTCGTCCTTTCAGCGCGACCTCACCACGAATGCCCCACGCCCGGTACGAACCGCGGGCCGCGTTCAACCAGCTGGCATCGGCGATCCGAATCGCCATCTCACCCATGCCCGTCGAACGCACATTGCAACGCCGGGCCGGCGGACCCCGTGCTGCGACCCATCGCTGGCGTCGGCGTGCGGGCCGTCGACGATAGTTCCCAGTAAGCCGGTGGAATGCGTGTCAGCGGCAGGTGCTCGACGCCTTCTTCGGCCTGCCGGGGCCGCCGGCTGTCTTTCGTGGCATGGCTGCTATGCAGCCACGTCTTACCGATCGCCTTCCGGCAGTAGTGGACCGAGCGGCCCGAGGTCGATATTGAGGTCGTCAGGCGTAAGCCCGAAATGCTCGCGAAGCTGCGTCATCCGTTCTTCGAGGATCATGAGTGTGGTTCCGATCTCCTCGATCTGCTCGGACGAGAGGTCCCCCTGGTCGATCCTGCGTAGCGCCTGTCGCTCCATGAGTTGTCGCAAGAGTTCGATGATCGTGAGGACGAGGCCAGCCAGTCCGCGGTCTACCGATTCGGGATCCATGTTGAGCCGTTCCGGCAGTGATCGCCGATCTTGTTCCGGCCTGTGCGGGTCAGGGACGTCAGGGTGGCTCTGGGTTTCGTTCATCGGCCGGCCCTTCCATGTCGGGCTGCTGTGCGGTACTTGCGCGGATGGACTGGATGAGCGATCGCAGCGAGATGCGTACGAGATCCACGTCCGCGATCGACAGCGTCACGTCGCCGGTAACGACCACGCCCGTGGCTAGGACCCGGTCGAGAAGGTCAACGATGGACGCCCGCTGTTGCGGGACTATCGGCGACCTGTTGGGGCTGGTATCCAGTGTCATGAGGCCGATTCCGCTTCGACGCCGGCGAAGGAGTACGCCGGCCATGGTCCGGTCAGCTCAACGTTGACGTCGGGGTGCTCGGTAGCGAGTGAATCGACTCGGGCAGCGAAGTCGTCGGACGAGTTGTTGTCGACAAGGTAGGTTCCGTTCAGCATCATCCGGCCTGGTTCTCGTGCCAGTGCGGGGTGCTGCGGCGAGTACAGCCGTGCGGCGACGGCGATCCGGTCAAGCGCCGCGTGAATCTCGCTGACGTGCGCCGCCACCGTATCCTCCGCAGCCTCTCGTGCGGACAGTTGTGCTCGACGCCGATGCAGGTACGCCGTGCCCGGCCCGGAGGCTTCGCCCTCGGCCGACGCCTGGATGGATGACTCCGGTTCGCCGGGATCGGCCGATGGCTCGGCGTAGACCTTCACGCCCCATTCCGTCCGGCCCGTGATGCGATTGAGCGCTGCGACCAAATCGTCGTGCCGGTCGGCAAGCATCGCCCGGACGCGATCATCATCTGCGTAAACGGTGGCAAGCCTGATCGGCACGGTCGGCGCGACATGAGACACCGCATCGATCACGGCATCGTGCGCTCGCGCCGTCGCCTCCAACCACTGCGGGTCCTCGAAGTTGCGCCGCAGCGGCTCCTCTCCGAATTCACTGAGATCTACCGGGGCCACCACCGCTGAGAGCCCGCGCGCTTCGACCACGTAGGGCGACGCGCCTCCGACGCCGGTCGTCGTCGGCAATCGCCCCACGTCGAGGCCAGGGGCGACCGCGTATAACCACACCCCCATGTCACGCGCCATCCGCTGACTCCCCCTGCCCCTCATTCGCCTCGTGCGTCGGCCCGGCGCTCGTCGATAATCTCCGACTCGGCTTCGATGGGCGGCAGATGCTCGGGAGCTGACTCCATCGCGGAGAGCCGCTGCCGAAGCAACAAGTTCTCGCGCGCCAGATCATGGTCGGCCGACCGGAGCCACGGATCGTGCTCCCACCAGTCGATGCCTAGCTGCTTCGCGGTGTCCACCGAGACGATCATGAGCCGTAGTTTGATCGTAAGCAGTTCGATGTCGAGCAGGTTTATCCGGATGTCACCGGTGATCACTATGCCCTTGTCGAGGACGCGCTCGAGAATGTCGGCCAGATTCGCTGGTTCGCGGCTCGCCGGTGCCCCTGCGCTCGCTGGTGCGACCACGCCCCCGGAAGATGCGTTGGTCATGTCAACTGCCCCCGCCGCGGTCGCCTCGTCCGCGTGGATAAGTGTTTACGCGGTGATAGGACAGCAGCGCGCCGTCCAGATCGACGTCGGCTTCGTACATCGCCAATACGTCGGCGGACGAGGGGATCCGGCTGTCCTCGAGCACCTCGACACCGACCGTCCAGCCGTCCTCGGACGGTTTCAGCGCCGTGACTCCCTGCGTGGGCTTCCCGGTCAGTTCGGCGACGTGTCGGGACGCGGCCGCGGCAGCTTCGGCGGCGGACAGCTCTGACGTCGGCGGGGGGCGCCGCTTCTGCTTCGCCGGCGCCCGTGCGCGCTCGCCATCGTCGTAGTCGTCGTCGTAGTCGCGTGTGCCGTGGTTCGTGTCCTCGTATTCCTCGTCGTCGTAGCGCGTCTCGGCAGGGGCGTCGACGTCCGTGCCGTGCCTGTCGCGTGTTCTGCGGGTGCCATCTTCGCCGGCCATCGGATCACCTCTCCTCCTCTGACATCGACTCGCCAGCACCACCGCCGCTCGGGCGACCCATCATCCGATCGAGGATCTCCCGCTCCCGTTGAAGCTCCTGCTCCTCTGAGATGCGGCCGGAGGCTCTCTCCTCCTGGAGTTCCTCCAATTGGTGTCGTGCCGTCGATTGGCCGTGCATTTCGTTGTCTACCTGCCGCTGGAGCACCTCTCCGATTTTGATCACGCCGGTAATCGGTAACAGCGGCCATGAAAGCAGTCCCACGTCTCACTACCCCATCTGGTTTCGTGTCACGACAAAGTCGTACGGTGCGAGCGGGCCGAGCAGCCGAAGCGTGGCTCGACCGGCCCACTCCTGACCGAGTTCCCGCAGCGCGTCCTCGAGATCGGCCTGCCGCTCGGTGTCGAGTAGGACGG
>DASQPR010000080.1:0-2404 GCA_035643815.1 Micromonosporaceae bacterium
ATCTGCCTGACGAGATTGACGCTGCCGCCGAACCGTCCACCGAGCCAGACATTTCGAGCGGCGCCAACGAAGCCCGCGCCGATTCCGGGGACGCGTAACCGCCCTCCGTACCACGTAACGCCGAAAGCCCGCGCCCCCCGACGCGCAACGGGCAGTCGACGCGTGACGCGGCCAGGCTGAGGGCACCCCACTCACGACGACCTTAAATGCTCTGTCCTCAGCGTGAGTGGGGTGCCCTCAGCGGATACCCAGGCCCAACTCAGGCGAGCCGAGCAGACAAGGTGATCTCAGCTCCGGTCAATAGCCGTGAGACGGGACACCCCGCCTTCGCCTCGGCCGCGATCGCCTGAAACTTCGAGTCGTCAATGCCCGGCACGGTGCCAACCGTGTCGAGGTCGATCTTCGTGATGCCGAAGCCGTCGGTGACTCGATCGAGATGTACGGTCGCGCTCGTCGCGATCGACGTCGGGGTGAATCCGGCCTGACTGAGGCCATTGGACAGAGCCATCGAGAAGCATCCGGCGTGGGCCGCCGCAATGAGCTCCTCCGGGTTGGTGCCCGCGCCGGACTCGAACCGGGACATGAATGAGTAAGAGCCTTCGAACGCGCCCGAACCGAGCTTCATAGTGCCCGAGCCGTCGCGCAGGTTGCCCTCCCAGAGGGCGGATGAGGTACGTGTAGGCATGCCTGAAACGCTAACCCACAGACGAGGACTCCTCGTCGTTTCTCGCCGCGCGACGGGCGGCGCGGTGCCGGTCGTGCCGGATCATGACGTACCAGCCGGGGAAGCCCCACAGGAAGCCGGCGAGGCAGATCCACAGCCAGTCGGTGTGGCCGTGGGCGGACAGGGTGTGCCGGAACAGGAGGAGCACGAGACCGGCAATCGCCCACAGCACGATGCCGCCGATCGCGAACGGCACGGTTGGCGGGTCGACCGGCTCGAGGTGGCGCTGCGGCGGTCGCGCGTCCGTGGAGATCGGCTGTTCGGGCACGAGGGCAGCGTACGTCGTCCGCTCGGCGGCGCAGCGGTGCCCGGGCTGGCGTCCGCGCGGTAAGGACCGGTTTGGCCGGCACTCGTGACCGACGTCATGGTCGATCGAGGCATCGTTAGCCAAGCTTATTAGTTAAGCTAATAAGTGGCCGGAATCGCTGATCCGGCACGGACGTCCAGCGTCAATACGCAACAACGCCCCGTGCCTTCCGGTCGACACGACGGCCAGGGGTAGGGGTGAAGATGGCCAGCGAGCAGACAAAGACGCGACGGCCGCACGCCGCGAGCGGACCCAAGAAGTTGTTGGCCGTGGCCGCGCTGGCGACCGAGCTGCGCGACGGCGTGATGCGCTTCAACCGGCGGCTGCGCCAGGCCCGGCCGGTCGGCGATCTCACCCAATCCCAGTTGTCCGTACTGACCAGCCTCGAACTGGCCGGCGCGCTGACCCCGCGAGAGCTCGCCGAATCCGAACGCGTACAGCCCCCGACGATGACCAAGATCGTGGCACGGCTCGAAGAGATCGGCGTTGTCCAGCGGACCCCGCATCCGACCGACGGTCGGCAGGTCATCCTGTCCGCGACGCCGCACGGGCGCGAAGCTTTGGCCGAGACTCGGCGGGTACGCGACGCCTGGTTGACCAAGCGGCTCGCGGCTCTCTCCGATGCGGAGCGCGACACACTGCGGGCGGCCGTCGAGATCATCGTCCGCATTGCCCGCGACGACACCCCGGAACTCCCCCCACGCTAAGCACCACCCGATAAGCCCCCAGGAGGCGGACCACACCGTGCAGGAACGGCTCAAGAACATATTTCGCGCGATGCACGTACGCAACTACCGTCTGTTTGCCACTGGACAGATGGTTTCGTTGCTCGGCAACTGGATGCAGGTCACGGCGCAGGACTGGCTTGTGCTCAAGCTTTCGCACAACTCACCGTCCGCGCTCGGCTTCGTCACCGCGCTGCAGTTCTTGCCGGTGCTGTTCCTGACACTCGTCGGCGGCAAGCTCGCGGACCGATTCGACAAGCGCCGCATCCTGCTCATTACCGCGGCGACGTACGCGTTGCTCGCGACGTTGATGGGCATCCTCGTCGTCGGCGGCACGATCCAGCTCTGGATGGTGTTCTGCTTCGCGGCGGCGTGGGGCACGGTCGGTGCGATCGACACGCCGGCGCGCCAATCGTTCGTGTCCGAGATGGTGGGACGAGACCTACTGCCCAACGCGCTGTCGCTGAACGCCGCCGTGTTCAACTCGGCCCGGATCTTCGGCCCGGCCATCGGTGGTCTGACGATTGCGTTCTTCGGCACCGGGACGGCCTTCGTCCTCAACGCGTTCACCTTCATCGGCCCGCTCGTCGCGCTGTCCAGGATGGTCCCGGCCGAGTTGCACCGCGATCTCGCCGCGCGGGCCAAGGC
>DASQPR010000081.1:0-2946 GCA_035643815.1 Micromonosporaceae bacterium
GCAGCAGACAGCCGAGCGAATACAGGTCGGCCCGACTGTCCAGTGGCGACGCTTCCATCTGCTCCGGCGCCATATACGGCAGCGTGCCGAGGTAGCTGCCGGTGCTGGTCAGTCGCGACTGCTCGGCGACGCGGGCGATGCCGAAGTCGACGATCTTCACCTGGCCGGTCGCGTCCGAGAGCATGAGATTGGACGGTTTGAGGTCGCGATGCACCAGACGCGCGCGATGCGCGGTGGCCAGGCCGGAGCAGACCTGCTGGGCCAGACGGACGACGGTGAGTTCATCCATCCCCGGTGCCCCGCCGGCCTTAACCGTGCGCAGACGCTGCGCCACCGACGAACCGACGACTAGTTCCATCACGAGATAGGCCACGTCGTCGGCCGTACCGAAGTCGTAGGCGGCGACGATATTCGGATGGTTGAGACCCGCGACGACCCGCGCCTCCCGGCGGAAGCGCTGGATCGGGTCGGGATCCGGACCGGTTGGCGAGTCGAGCGCGATGAGTTTGACCGCGACCTCGCGGTGCAGCGTCGTGTCAAAGCCGCGCCACACCGTGCCCGCGCCGCCGGACCCGAGACGTACGCGCAGCTCGTAGCGGCCCCCGAGGACCGTTCCGGCGGACATTGCTTGTGCCTTTCGGCCCGCACCGTCGCGCCCGGTATCGGCCGGCCGCGTGCCGGACACGGCGTGCCGGCTAACGGATTGTACGGTCCGGTGTCCGCTCCGTCGCCATCCTCACGCCGGCTCCACTATGGAGCACCCGCAACGCCGTACGGGTCGGTCAGGCCGACACGCAGGAATTCGGCGACCGACCAAGCCTGGAACGGGCAGCCGGTTCCGGCGTGCGGCGCCGATCCGTCGGCCGTCTCGCTGACCGAGCCGAGGCCGTACTCGGCCAGATGCCGGCGCAAGCCAACGAAGTGCGACTCGTACGGCGTCGACGAAAGACCTGCGCGACGGCACGCGTCGACGTACGGTCCGATCAGCCACGGCCACACGGTTCCCTGGTGGTAGGCGCGATCCCGGTCGGCCGGTCCGCCGCGGTGCCGCCCGCGGAATTCCGGGTCGGCCGAATCGAGGCTGCGCAGGCCGATCGGCGTCAGCAGCGCCGCGCCGATCGCCTCGAGCGCCCGCGGTCCGGGGGCGAGCGGCGCGTACGGCAGCGACCATGCGAGCAGCTGATTCGGTCGCATCTGCCGGAGGCCGCGCGGGTCGGGACCGTCGACGACATCGGCCAGCGTGCCGTCGCGGCGCGGGAAGCGGGCGGCGAACGCCGACCGGGCCGAGCGCAGCAATGCGTCCAGATCGATGTCACGGTCGTCGTCCGGGATCACGGTCGGTTGCCCGGTCCGGCGGGACAGCACCGCCGCCGACGCGAGCGCGTTGATCCACAGCGCGTTCACCTCGACCGGCTTCCCAGCGCGGGGCGTCACGGCAACCCCGTCGATGCGGGCGTCCATCCACGTCAGCGCCTCGCCCTCGGACCCCTGGGTGAGCAGCCCGTCGTCGGTCACTTTGATCCCGAACCGGGTGCCGGCCAGGTGGGCGCCGACCATCGAGCGGAGTTTCGGCGCCATCTCGGCCGCCAGGTCGACGTCACCGGTCGTGGAAACGTGCCGATCGACGGCGTACGCGAACCACAGCGTCCCGTCGACGCTGTTGAACCGCAGCTCGCCGGTGTCGGCGGTGTTGGCCAACATCCCTTCCGACAGCGTCGCCGCGTACGCCCGCAGCAGCGTCCGCCCCTCGTCGGCGCGGCCGGTGGCAAGAAAAAGACCCGGATAGGACAGCATCGTGTCGCGCGTCCACGTGCCGAACCAGGGGTAGCCGGCCACCACATCGGGGTGCGCCGCCGATGCCGAGCGGCCCGACCCGCGACCGTCCGGATGCCGTACGACGAATGCATCGGCCGCGACCGCCAGCGATCCGACGGTGGCCGTGTCCAGCGGAGCCGACGATCTTGCCGCCGCATCCGCCACGGTCATCGCGATCGCGCGATTGCGCTCGCGCGCGGCGGAGATGATCTCCACGGCGTCCGGCGGACGGCTGGCCAGATCGCCCGCCCAAGCGGTGACCTCGACGATGTCGCCGGCGCGACGCAGCGGCGCGACGAACCGGCCGGCGTACCAGAGATCCTCGGTGGGATTGAGGCCGCGGGCCGCCTCCTCGCGGTAATGCACGCCGGTCCACCACGCGCCGCGCCCTTGCCAACCGGGGCCGACCAGCCGGTACGCGCTCTCCACCGCCACGCCGCCGTCCGCGGGCACGACCGCCAGCTGGCTACCGGCGGTCCGCTCACCGTGCACGTCCCGCCACGTGACCACGGCATCGAGGGCCAGCCCGACCGGGCTGCCGGCCAGCAGGCGGTGGACGACACCGAGACACGACCCGCCGGCTGCCATCGCAAGTTCGCGCTCGATCACCACGTTACCGATGCGCCACCGCCACCGAGGCAGCCCGTCGTCGAGATCGAACGACTCCAGCAACTCGTGGCCGCTCGGTGCGATGACCCCGGACGCCCACTCGTGAGTGGCGAGCCGGACTTTCGCGCCGGAGGCCAGGGTCACCACCGGGTCGAGACTCGCGAGGCCGAGACGGCGCTGGGACGGAGAGTCTAAGGCCACGACCAGCAGGCCGTGATAGCGGCGCGTACACAGACCCGCGACCGTACCCATCGCGTAGCCGCCCGCGCCGTCGGCGACGAGCCACTCGCGCGCCGATCCGGCCGCGAGATCGCCGCCGACCTGACTGCCGAAGCGGATCGGGATCATGGCTCCTCCGATGTCCGCGAGCCGCCCCGTACTCGCTGGCCACCCGACTTTGGTTTCCCCAGCGTGACGCGGGCGATAACGGCGCGTATCAAATGCATGCGCCGACGGTCCTCAATCATGATGGAGCCCATGCGCCAGGAGCCCACCACCGCCGAGCACGCCCGCCTCGCCGAG
>DASQPR010000082.1:0-4325 GCA_035643815.1 Micromonosporaceae bacterium
CGACATCGCGGCGGTGCTGCCCGCCAGGTCCGACGTCGCGGCAGTGCTGCCGGCCAGGTCCGACGTCGCGGCGGTGCTGCCCGCCAGGTCCGACGTCGCCGCCGCGCTCCCGGCGAGATCGGCCGTCGCGGCGTCGGCTCCGGCCACGTCGGTCGGCGTCGACGACGTTTGCGTCGGCGTCGACGCAGCCGCTGCTGCCGTCACTTCGCCGGCGGAATCCGATGTGGGCACTACGGCCGGCGACGCATCCGGCGTACGTCCGCGGCCGCTGGGCGATCGTGTCTGTGGCACCTGCCCGGGAATCATCTTGAGCGGTGCCGCCCCGGTCTGGTTGGCCTTGATCGGAAAAGGCTTGATCGGCGCCGCGACGACCGGTGCTGCCTTGATCGGTGTGGTCCGTAAGGGCGTCGCCTTGACCGGTGTCGGCTTCGACGGAGTGAGCCGCGCCGGACGGCCAACGGCCGGCCGCGTCCCCGTCTCACCCGCCGCCGCGTCTCCCGGTCCCGGACCGGATGGCGCCGGACCGGATGGCGAAGGACCACCATCATCGGAGCCGTCATGCGACGTCGCGTCGGGCGCCTCGGCCAGTTGGAACGTTCCGGACGGTTCGGCTCGACCGGTCGGCTCGGTCGGTTCAGTCGGTTCGGTCGGCTCGGCCGTCGCGCCTGAACCGGACGATTCGGCGTGATCGGCCAGCCCGGCCGACTCGGTCGATCCCGAAGGTTCGGCCGGACCGGCCAGCCCGGGCGGCTCGGTCGGTTCGGGCGGCTCGGCTCTCGCGTTTGATCCGGCCGGCACGGCCGGTCCGGACGGTCCGGACGGTTCGACTGCGGGCGTGGTGACGTCCGGTGAGGCGACGGCGGGAGTGGCGACGCGGCCGCCTTCGGCGTCTACGTCGATCGGGGCGCCGTCCTGACCGGCTGGTCCGCTCGGCTGCTCGCGTCGGTCGGCCGGCGGGTCGTCGATGGGCATCTGCGGCTCCTCCCGATCGCCGTCACGCGCCGGCGTGACTCCGTTCACAGGCGATGTTGAGCCGGCACCGGCGAGGGCAACATACATGCTCCCATGGCCCGTTGTCCCCCCTTCGAATTGTCGGTTTGATCCGCCGGGAAGATCGACGCGCCGACCCGGCTGCACCTGCGCCGCCACGGTCCGCCGTAAGTTGGACGGGTGACCGACGAAGCGCACCGCCCCGACGGCGACATGTCGCGTCAGTCAACCGACACAGACAACCCGGCGATCCAGACCGCCCGCGACGCGGCGACCGCGGCGCCGGCCGTACCGCTCATCGCGCCGCGCGACGGCACTCCCCCGCCGACCGAGGACGCTGCCGGGCTGGCCCGGGCGATCTCCGCGCTGTCGGGCGCCCACGGACCGGTCGCGATCGACGCCGAGCGCGCATCCGGTTACCGCTACTCGTCGCGGGCCTATCTCGTGCAGCTCCGGCGGGGCGACTCCGGCACGGTGCTGCTCGACCCGCTGCCGTTCGGGGACCTGAGCGGACTCGCCGTGGCGATCGCCGACGAGGAGTGGGTGCTGCACGCCGCCAGCCAGGACCTTCCGTGCCTCTCGGAGATCGGATTGCGCCCGACGCGGCTGTTCGACACCGAACTCGCCGCCCGCCTCGCCGGCTACGAGCGCGTTGGCCTCGCCGCGCTGACCGAGTCACTGCTCGGTTACTCGCTCGAGAAACACCATTCGGCGGCCGACTGGTCGACCCGGCCGTTGCCGGAGTCGTGGCTCACGTACGCGGCGCTCGACGTCGAGCTCCTCGTTGACCTGAGGAATTTGCTGGCCGACGAATTGGCCCGGCAGGGCAAGACCGAGTGGGCAGCCGAGGAGTTCGCATCATTGGTGACGCACGGCGGCGCACCGCCCCGCGTACGGCCGGATCCTTGGCGCCGTACGTCCGGGATCCACCGCGTACGCGGTGCTCGGGCGCTGTCTCGGGTGCGGTCGATGTGGTACGCCCGCGACTCCGTCGCGTCCCGCCGGGACACCGCGCCCGGTCGAGTGCTCGCCGATGCCGCCCTGATCGCCGCGGCCGAGATGGACCCTCGGGACGAGCGGGCTCTCCTGCTGCTGCCCGGGTTTGGCGGCCGATCCGTACGCCGCCTGGCCAGCACCTGGCTGAGTGCGCTGGATGAGGCGCGCGCGCTGCCGAACGATCAGCTGCCGGTGCCGGTCGCGAACGACGGGCCACCGCCGGCCCACCGATGGGCGGAGCGCGACCCAGCGGCCGCGGCGCGCCTCGCTCGTGCTCGCGGCGCCGTCAACGCGATCGCGGCCGAGCACAACCTGCCGCCGGAAAATCTGATCACGCCAGACACCGTACGGCGAGTCGTGTGGGAACCGCCGGCTGAGCCGACCGTCGAGGCGGTCGGCGTGGCGCTCCGGTCGCACGGTGCCAGAGCATGGCAGGTCGGGCTCGTCGCGGCCGCGATCGCCGACGAGCTATCGACGCCGGAACCAACACCCCCGGCATCCGCACCATTGCCTGAGCCGCCGACGACGCCGACGTCACCGACGTCACCGACGCCCACATCACCGACACCGGCGCCGGCAGGGCCGCCACCAGACGATCCGAGCTAGTGGCTTGCGCCGGAAATGCCCCGAATCAACCAAAAACTGCGAAGGTTCCACGTTGGACGTTTGACACTCGCAACGCCTGGCGGCAGGGTCGCCATGTGAATTGCCGCAATCGCGAATGAACGAGGGGCAACAGCATGAGGGTCTGCGTCATCGGTACGGGCTATGTGGGGCTGACGACGGGTGTATGCCTCGCCTACCTCGGACACGACGTGACCTGCGTCGACATCGACGAAGCCAAGATCGAGCTGCTCCGATCCGGCAAGTCGCCGATCTACGAGCCGTACCTGGAGGACCTGCTCGCGCTGGCCGAACCGCACCTGAGCTACACCACCGACTACGCCGAGGGCGTGCTCGGCGCCGATGTCGTGTTCGTCGCCGTCCAGACGCCGTCGCTGCCCGACGGCGGCCCGGACCTGCGCTACCTGCAGGCGGCGGCCGAGACGATCGGCCGCACGCTGGACGGGTTCACCGTCGTGGTGAACAAGTCGACGGTCCCGATCGGCAGCGGCAACTGGGTCGACGCCATCATCCGGGACGCGTTCGAGGAGCGCCACGGACGCAAGCCCACCGGCGACTTCGCCGTCGCGTCCAACCCGGAGTTTCTGCGCGAAGGCTCAGCCATCGGCGACACGCTCTACCCGGACCGGGTCGTGGTCGGCTCGGACGACCCGCGCAGCCTCGACGCCCTCAACCGGCTCTACCGGCCGATCCTCGACCAGTCGTTCACCCCTCCCACCTTCCTGCCCCGTCCGGACGACGTCAGCGCCGTGCCGCTGGTCTCCACCGATCTCGCCTCGGCCGAGCTCATCAAGTACGCCGCAAATGCGTTCCTGGCCCTGAAGATCAGCTACATCAACGAGATCGGACAGCTCGCGAGCCGCGTCGGCGCCGACATCGAGCAGGTCGCCCGGGGAACCGGCCTCGATGCCCGCATCGGGTCCCGCTTCCTGCAGCCCGGCATCGGCTGGGGCGGCTCGTGTTTCGGCAAGGACACCAGCGCGCTGATCGCTACCGCCGATGACTATCGCCTGGAGATGCCGATCGTCGAGGCGGCCGTACGGGTCAACCGGCGCCAACGCGACCTCGTGGTCGAGAAGCTGCTGGCCGAGCTGCGCATCCTCAAGGGGCGGACGGTTTCCGTGCTCGGCCTCACGTTCAAGCCGCACACCGACGACCTGCGCGACGCACCCGCGATCGACATCGTCCGCCGGCTCGTCGCGCACGGCGCCCGGGTCCGGCTGCACGACCCGGTCGGCATGGACCAATGCCGCCGGCAACACCCGGACCTGGCGCCCTTCCTTTGCCAGCAACTCGACGAAGTCTTCGACGGCAGCGACGCTGTCGTGCTGACCACCGAATGGCCGCAGTACCTGCAGCTGGAGTGGAGCAAGTATGTCGGCCTGACCCGCAATCCGCTGGTCCTCGACGGTCGGCACGCGCTCGACCCGAAGCGGATCCGCGACGCCGGTTTCCGCTACCTGTCCACCACGGAGTGACCGGGCCGACCCCGCACTTTCGGCGCAGGACACCAGCGCCGACTCCGCACGCGATCAACCACCTTGGAGCGAAACCGATCCGGCCGCTTCGCGCTGCGCAGCCGACCTGGTCAGGAGTACGAGGGCGACGCCGGTGAAGTTGTCGGTGTGCGCAACTTTGTAGTCGAGCTTGAGTAGCGACGCTCGGCCGGCTGCCATCCCCGTGAACGGATCGGGCGACTCGCCTGTGTAGATGAG
>DASQPR010000083.1:0-8232 GCA_035643815.1 Micromonosporaceae bacterium
CGCTCTACATCCTCTACACCTCGGGCACCACTGGCCGGCCCAAGGGGGTGGTCCGCGACAACGGCGGCCACGCGGTCGCAATGCTGTGGTCGCTAAAGAACGTCTACGACATCGACCCCGGTGACGTCTTCTGGACCGCGTCCGACATCGGCTGGGTCGTCGGCCACTCCTACATCGTGTACGCGCCTCTGCTGGCCGGGGCGACTACGGTGATGTACGAAGGAAAGCCGGTCGGCACGCCGGACGCGGGAGCGTTCTGGCGTGTGATCGCGGAGCATCGGGTGAAAGCGTTGTTCACCGCGCCGACCGCGATTCGCGCGATCAAGCGGCTCGACCCGAACGGCGAACTGCTGCGGGACGTAGATGTCGCCAGCATGAAGACGCTGTTCCTCGCGGGCGAGCGGCTTGACCCGCCGACTTGGCAATGGGCGCAGGAGCTGCTCGGCGTGCCCGTGGTCGACCACTGGTGGCAGACCGAGACAGGGTGGGCGATCTGCGCCAACCCACGTGGATTGGAGCCGTTGCCGATCAAACCCGGTTCACCGACCGTTGCCATGCCGGGCTTCCGTCTGCAGATCCTCGCCGAGGACGGCAACGAGCTCGGTCCGGACCAGGAAGGCGCCATCGCGATCGAGCTGCCGCTGCCGCCGGGCACGCTGCCGACGTTGTGGGGCGACGACGAGTGGTACAAGCGCTCGTACCTGGATCGATTTCCCGGCTATTACCTGACCGGCGACGGCGGCCACATCGACGCCGACGGTTACGCGTACGTCATGGGCCGCACCGATGACGTGATCAACGTGGCCGGGCACCGGCTCTCCACCGGAGCGATCGAGGCGGTGGTCGCGGCGAACCCAGCTGTCGCCGAATGTGCTGTCATCGGAGTCGCCGACCCGATCAAGGGTCAGACGCCTCGCGCGCTCGTCGTCCTGCGCGCCACATCAGACGTTTCGCCAGCTGCTCTTACCGCGGAACTTGTCGACGCCGTGCGCCGCGAGATCGGACCCGTCGCCGCGTTTCGCGATGTGGCCATCGTGGCCGCGCTTCCGAAGACACGATCCGGAAAGATCCTTCGCAAGACCATGCGCGACTTGGCTGACGGCACGCCCGTCAACGTCCCGTCGACCATTGAGGACCCTGGCGTGATCGACACGTTGCGGCCGATCCTCCGCGGGTGATGTCGGTCGCCGAGGCTGGTGGACGGCGACCTGGGCATCACGGGCACAATGACCGACATGGATCCGCGCCGCCTCGCCGCCGTCGACATGTACGGCACGCACGGAACGTTACGCCGGCGCCGCATCATCCGCTTCGAGTTCGTCGCCGGACTGATCGCGGCGCTGGCGTTCGGCGGCTGGCTCATGTCCGTCGGCGACGTCGGGGACGCCGTGATCGGTGTCATCATCGTCACGATTGGATTGAACTACGCACCACTGGCCGTCTACGCGATCCGGTTCAGCCCGCCGGGTGCCCTGGAGGCCGAGCTTCAAGACGTGGACGTGCCGAAGGAGTTGCGTCGTTACACCGTCCTGCAGCTTTGGGTGTTCGTACCCCTCGCGCTCGTCGTCGCCGACGTCCGGCGCCGACTGGCGTAACCGCCTAGGTGCTGCGCCGCCGCGCTCTAGTTGCCGTTGTCGCCGGCGTTGCCGGTGGTTAGCGACGCGGCTAACTGGTCGAGTCCTGCCGAGAGGGCGTCGTAGCCACCGGTTGTCACCTTTCCGTCGTCCTGGAGTTGGCTGAGGTCGTCGCGCAGGCCTTTGATCTTGTCTGCAATGTCATGGCCGTGGCCGTGATCGAGCCGGTGGGTGAGATCGTCGATTCGTTGGCTGAGGTCGTCGGCGGCGTGCGGGTCGACATGGCCCGCCTCCACCTGCTGTTGGAGGGTGGCTTGCAGGGCCGCGATCTGATCAGTGGGATCGCCCGGCGTCGGCGTATTCGACGGGCTCGGGGGCGCCGCGGACACGGTCGGCGTGCCTGTGCTTGGTGGCGGTGCCGCCTGCGGCTGGCCGGTTGGGCGACTCAGCAGGGCGGCCGCTAGGACGGCCGCCGTGACCAGCGCGACCACGGTGATGGCCACCAGCGCGACGCTGCCCGGGGCGATTCGTCGATGTCGGTCGGGCCAGCCACCAAGTTGGCGTTCATCGTGTCCCATCGCGGCGGGCATGGTGCGGGTCGGCGTGGGCACCGCGGCGCGGGCCACGGGCCGTACGGCGGTGGCGGATCCGGTCGGCCGCACGGCCGTGGTCGGTTCGGCCGGCCGTGCGGTCGGTGACTGGCCGTCGACAACGCCCAATGCGGCCAGCACCTGACGGTGATCGGCGGGTCGCTCTGCGGGGTCTTTGGCCAGCAACTGTCCGATCAGAGCCGCCAGCTCGGCGGGGACGTCGGCCCGAAGAGTTCGCACCGGGGTAGGAGCGTTGTGAAGGTGTTGGTAGATGATGCCGACCGGGTTGTCGCCAGTGAATGGCGGCCTGCCGGTGAGCATCGCGTACAGCACACAGCCCAGCGCGTACAGATCGGTGCGGGCGTCGACCGGGTCTCCCGTGGCCTGCTCGGGTGCCATGAAGTCGCTGGTGCCGATCGCGGAGTCGGGTGCGGTCAAGGTGAGCCCGGCTGCGTGCAACTGCCGCGCGATACCGAAGTCGCACACCTTCACCGCACCGGCGTGAGTGACCATGATGTTGGCTGGTTTGACATCGCGGTGGATGACACCGGCGCTGTGGGCGGCGCCGAGCGCGTCGCACGTTTGGGCGGCGATCGCTACCGCTTGTTGTACCGATAATGGCCCACTATCGAGCAGGGTTGCCACACTGACTCCGCCGATCAACTCCATCACCAGATACCCGACACCGTCCTGCGTGCCCACGTCGTACACGGCGACGATGTTCGGGTGCGTCAATCGCGCGACCGTTCGGGCCTCACGGTCGAAGCGCTCGGCGACGCTCGGGTCGCTGAGCCCGGCATGGTCGAGTGTCTTGACCGCGACCGCCCTCTCCAGGCGCAGATCCCAGCCCCGCCACACGGTCGCCATCCCGCCCGAGCCGAGCACTTCCTCGAGCCGGTATCGATCACCCAATAGCTGCCTAGACACGGCATCTACCCTGACACACCGCCTCCGCAACGCACACCGGCCGACGTCACTGACTGGCATATGCCCGATTCGTCCGGAGATCCCCTCGACGATGTCGCACGGGATGGCCTCCGACAGAACTGCTCAATTGAGCCGCTCGCCTCGCTTCTGCGGCGCCGCCGGGACAGGCCGCTTGCTGCCATCACGAGCCTTAGCGGCAAGATCAAACGCGGCATTCATCCCGTACTACTGGCTGCCGATCCGCGGGGAGATCGCCCGGATGAAACGTCAACGCGCCAAGGACCATCGGGCCTGACGCTGGCGGCGAAGCCGGCATGCAGTGTCAGTGCGGTCAGACGGTGATCGCGACTTTGCCTCGGACGTCACCGGCGACAAGGTGCCGCATGGCGTCAGGGACCTGGGCCAGCGGGTAAGTGCGGTCGATGCTGGGGGTCACCTTGCCGGCCTCGATGAGTTCGGTGAGCCGATCCAGGTCAGCGGAGCGTTCCTTGCACATGACGCCGGTCAACCGCTGGCCCACAAATAGGGACAGGGCCAGCGCGCGCAACTGCCGGTCCATGCCGCCGGTCAAGCTGCCGCCCTCCTCGCCGCCGACGATGGCAGCGATCCCCTTGGGAGTTAGCGCGCGGCGTAGATGGCTAGGCGACGGGTTTCCGGCGATGTCGACGATGAGGTCGTAGCGATCGCCGGCGGCGGCGAAGTCGTGGCGGGTGTAGTCGATGACATGGTCAGCGCCCAAAGATCGGACCAGATCGAGTTTCGCGGTGCTGCACACGCCGGTGACCTCCGCGCCGAAGGCCTTTGCCAGTTGTACGGAGTAGCTGCCGACACCGCCGGACGCGCCGATGACCAACACATGCTGGGTTGGCTGGACGTGGCCGACATCGGTCAGGGCCTGCAGCGCCGTGAGCGCGGAGACCGACGCCACTGCGGCCTGCTCGAAGGTGGCGTTCGCCGGTTTGCGGGCGAGTTTGCTTTCCCGGGCCGCGGCGTATTCGGCGAAGGTCCCCCGGCCGATGCCGAACACCTCGTCACCGGCGGCGAACCGGGTCACGGCCGACCCGACCTCGACCACCGTGCCGGCGACCTCTCGGCCGAGCACCGGATTCCTGGGGCTGCGTAGCCCGACGGCGAGCCGCATCAGATAGGGTCGGCCGGTCATCAGGTGCCAGGCGCCCCGGTCGAGGCCCGCGGCGTGCACCCGCAGAAGCACCTCGTGGTCGCCGATGTGGGGCCGTGCTAACCGCGTGAGGCGCAAGACGTCGGCCGAGCCGTACTCATCGTGCACGATCGCCTGCATCGTGCGATCCATCGTCTCGGCGTTTTGGCCTACAGATCCCATGACCGCTTCCCGGACGGCGGGACTGTCCCACCGTACTTTGTACGCCTACGCTATCGTACAAAGTACGAACGCACCATTAGCCGTGGGAGCCAACATGGCGAAGCCGGTCCGGGACAGCCCACCCGTACGTCCCGCGCTCAGTCGGGACCGGGTGTTGCGCAGCGCGCTCGCGGTCGCCGACGTCGGTGGGATCGCGTCGCTCACGATCCGCTCTCTCGCCGCGCACCTCGGCGTGAAACCGATGACGGTCTACCACTATGTCGCGAACAAGGACGAGATCCTCGATGGCATCGTCGACATCGTCTTCGGCGAGATCGAGCTGCCCTCGGTCGGCGGCCACTGGCGGTCAGAGATGTCTCGACGGGCGGATTCGGCCCGCCAGGCTCTCAAACGCCACCCCTGGGCGATCGGTCTGATGGAGTCGCGCACCGCCCCGGGTCCGTCCACTCTGCGACACCATGACGCGGTAATCGGCACCCTGCGCGCGGCGGGCTTCTCGGTGGCGATGACCGCGCACGCCTATGCCCTCATTGACAGCTACATCTACGGGTTTGCACTCCAGGAGGCCTCGCTGCCGTTCAACGGCCCGGACACGGTCGGCGACGTCGCCGAACCGATGCTGCAGCACTTCCCGAAGGACGAGTATCCCCACTTCGTCGAGATGGCCGTCGAGTACGTCCTCAAGCCCGGCTACGACTTCGGCGATGAATTCGACTTCGGTCTCACCGTAATCCTCGACGCACTCGCGAAACTGATCCCCGACAACAGCCGGGCACGCGACCGGCGGCCGACGCGGAGCGAGCCGCCGGCTTAGCCTGGGCTCGTGCTGGCGCGCGGGATCAGGCTCACCGGAAAGATCAGACGCCGGTACGGCGTGGCCTCATCGTTAAGCAGCATTCTCGTCGCGGCGACCGCCATGTCCTCCACCGGTTGACGTACGGTCGTCAGCGACGGATTGGCCGCGGCCGCGAGAATGCTGTCGTCGAAGCCGACCACGGCGACGTCGTCGGGGACTCGGCGGCCGGTCGCGACGATCGCCTGAATCGCCCCGACCGCCATCAGGTCGCACGCCACGAACAGCGCGTCCACCTTCGGTTGCCGGGTGAGGAGTTGAGTCGTCGCACGGTAGCCGCCGTCGCGCCAGAACCCGCCGTCGTCGGCGACATCGGGCAGCCCGGCAGCGTGGATAGCGTTGCGGTGGCCGGCCCGACGACTGGCCGCACAGGTGTTGCGGTCCGGACCGTGAACGGCGGCGATACGCCGGCGGCCGATTCGGTATAACTGCGCCACCGCTGCGTGCGCGCCGGTCTCGTTTTCGGCCTCGACCGCGGGGATGTGCGCCGCCGTCGCCCCGAGCGAAACCACGCGCCGACACCGTCGATGGAACCTCGTGGCCATCGGCGGGGGCACATTGACCAGTACGGCGCCGGTGGTCACGGTGTCCGCCACTTGATCGAACGTCTCGATTCCGTCGCTCGGCCCCACCAGGCGCACACGCATGGCCGTGCCCGTACCGTCCAAGGCCGTCAGCATTCCGGCCAGGACGCGACCGAAGTATGGGTTGACACCGAGCGCAGACGCGTTGGTCTCATGGGCGACCACGACGAGGTCGAGGATGGGCGCGCGACCTGACGCGAGCGCACGCGCCGCCGCGTTCGGCCGATAGCCGAGATCAGCGACAGCTTGGTTGACCCGCGCCCGCGCCTGGTCGGATGCGCCTGGAAGATGGTTGATGACGCGAGACGTGGTCGCCCGGGATACCCCGGCCGCACGGGCGACGTCCTCGATCGTCGGCGTTCGATTGATCATGCCGCTACCTTCATCCGCCGACATTGCTTCGGCCCTCACACCGTACCTATGAGAGCGCTCTCACCGATAGCGGTCGACCACGCCCCGGATCCGGTGGCGGTCACTCCGGTGAGTTGGCGGTGGACGGCGTCCCCGGCGCCGTGTTCGCTACCAGGTCAGCTCGATCTCGAGTTCGGTGCCATCGTCCTCGATCTCGAACTCGACCTTGAGATTGACGCGATCGGGGACGTGCGCGACGAACCGCATTTCCTCCCGCTCGATCACGACGTCATTGCCTGACGCAAGCTCCTCAGCGATCGCATGCAGTCGCGCGGCCGCCTGCTCCCGGGAGAGCTCGGTCTTGTCCTTCAACTCCATCAGTTTCACGTGAGCCTCCGATCCCTGGCGGCCGATCCCGCCCTCACAGATTTGACCGTGGCCCGGGACCGCTTCATGCCTATGTCGTTCATCTGCCCAGGCCGAGCCGACTGCGGGCGTCTTGACGAGTTCATACCAGGTACGACCATGATCGAATGGTTGAACGGCAATTCCGGGCCGGCCGACAGTCGACGTCGGCGTCCGGGACAGCGTCAAAGCGGTTGTCAAGAAGCGGTTCGCGACCGCGCCACCCGGACAACGCCTACTGCTGCGGTGCTGGCCGGGATGGAGGTCGCCGACGGCGTCGACCGACGGTTCGGGCTGCGCATCGACATCGGACAGGCACACGACGCGGTCGCTCGCATTGTCGCGCAGAAAGGCGTGGCTACTTGAGTGGGGATCCCCGGAACGCGTCGGGGTGATCGGAGACCCATTCACGAAACGTCCGCGCCGACGTTCCGACAACGTCGACCACGCTTGAAGTCACGAACGCCGGGCGTCCGATCGTCGCACCCCACGCGGCGAGCAGCATCTCCACGACCGGATCCGGCCACGTACCCGCCGTCTCACGCCGGAACTCCTCGGGCGATAACTCCTCGAACCGGATTTGCCGACCAAGGACGCCGCCGATCACCCTCACTTGCTCCGCCTGGCTCAGCGACTCGGGGCCGGTCAGCACGTAATCGCCACCCGCGTGCCCGTCCTCATACAGGGTGCGCGCCGCCACGGCCGCGACGTCGCGCTCGTCGATCGGTGCGGTCTCGGCCGCGCCGTATGGCCAGCGGACAACGTCGCCATCACGGATCGCGGGCCCCCACCAGAACTGGGCATTCGACGCGAAGATTCCGGGGCGGATGAACGTCGATTCGAGTCCGGCCGCCACGATCAGGCGCTCGATCTCGGCGTGCAAGCGGGCCATCGGGTTCGGTTGCCGGAAGAAAGGGTGCGGTGTTTGGTGTGGCGAGGAGAGAAAGACGACCCGCCGCGTGTGCGACGCGAGACGCTCGACGACGGCCGCAGCGGTAGCGAGCGGCACGGTCCAGAGGAGGAACACCGCACGTACGCCCTGCAGCGCGGGATCGAGCGAGTCGGGCTGGGTGAGGTCGCCCGCCACGACCTCGGCAGTTGCCGGCAGCGCGGCCGTCGCAGGAGTGCGCGTGAGCGCCCGCACGGGCACGCCCGAGCCTAGGAGCTCGGCGATCACCGCCCGCCCGACTCGGCCAGTGGCTCCCGTGACGAGGACGGGTTGCGCGTTTGCGCGTTCGTTGTACTTCTGTTGCGCGCGCTCGGTCACCAGGACCTCCCGTACCTTCATGTGACGCAGCCGTGGTGCATTGGCGGGGTCGCCTCCCCGATCGTGTCGCCAGTGGCTGCGTCGGTGCGCTGACCTGTCACGCGCTAGTCGACTGGCTCCGGACGCTGCAGCCCGATGGTGAGCGATCGGCGACGTTGGTGGATCGTCAAGTACCGTAGACCGCTCGGCCCGGCGGTGAACTGGCGCCGCGAACGCTTTGGGAGCCACACCAACGCGCCGGGCAACAGTTCGACGACGCCGTTTTCGGTCGCCAGCTCACCCGTCCCGGCCAAGACGTGGATGAGGACATCGAGGTCCGGGCCGGTGTGCGCGTCGATG
>DASQPR010000084.1:0-2247 GCA_035643815.1 Micromonosporaceae bacterium
GACGCAATGCCGCGCATGCCGTGCCAGGCGGCCGGATGGCGCGTGGACAACGCGCCCGGCGCCGTGCGATCGTGCGACACCCGCCCTCCTTCGTTTTGGGGAGTGTCGCATCAGCCTATGGGCCGATGGCGCTGGGGAAAAGGCCCGTTTGCGAAGTCTGTTCGTCAGCCCCCGGTGTGCGAGCCCACCATGTGCACCGTGCCGGTGCCGGCAATGACCTCGCCGGCCGCCCACGCATGCACCTTGCGGCCGGCCAAGAACGCCAACGCGCGGTCGGCGTCGTGCGGCGCGACGACGGCGAACATGCCGATGCCCATGTTGAACGTCGACTCCATCTCGGGGTCGTCGATCCTGCCCTTGCGCTGGATCAGTTCGAAGATCGGCTGTGGCCGCCACGTCGACCGGTCAACGATCGCGTCGACATGGTCGGGCAGCACCCGTACGAGATTGCCGGGGATGCCGCCGCCGGTGACATGGGCGTACGCCCGGACGTCGCATTCGGTGATCAGATCGAGGCAGTCCCGGGCGTAGATCTTGGTCGGGGTCAGCAACTCCTCGCCGAGTGTCCGCTGGCGACCGAGCTCCTCGACGATGGTGTCGAGCCGCAGCCGTCCGGCGCCCAGAAGCACGTGACGCACGAGCGAGTAGCCGTTGGAGTGCATCCCGGACGAGCCGAGGGCGATCACGACATCGCCCGGCTCGACCCGATGCGCACCGAGCATGGCCTCTTCTTCGACCACGCCCACGCCCGTCCCCGAGATGTCGTACTCGTGCGGCGCCATCATGCCCGGGTGCTCCGCCGTCTCGCCGCCGAGCAGCGCGCAGCCGGCGGTCCGGCAACCGTCCGCGATGCCGGCCGCGATCTCGGCCACCCGCTCCGGCACGACCTCACCACAGGCGATGTAGTCGAGCAGGAACAGCGGCTCGGCGCCGCACGCAACGAGGTCGTCGACGACCATTGCCACGAGATCCAAGCCCACGGTGTCGTGGATGTCCATCTGCTGCGCGATGACCAGCTTGGTGCCGACACCGTCCGCCGACGACGCGAGGATCGGATTCTTGTATTTCTTCGTGTCCAGCCGGAAGAGGCCGGCGAAGCCACCGAGATCGCCGACGACCTCGTGGCGCCAGGTCCGCGACACCTTCGACTTCAGCAGCTCGACTGCCTGCTCGCCGGCGTCGATCGAGACGCCGGCATCGGCATATGTCACCGTGCGCTTGCGGGTGGTCTTACCGGCGTTGGCACTCCACGGCTGCCGGGCGGCCTCCGAACGCTCGCTCACGTATGTCACTGCTTTTCTCCCTTGGTGCTGCGTAACGCCAATTCAGCTGTCCTACGCCGGCCATTGGTCTCGCCTGCGGACCCCTGTCGTACCTGTGGGGCATTCCGTGACCGCTATGGCCGCCTCAGCGTGTCCAGACCGCCGGCGGTCTGCGCGTGGACCAGATCACCGCTTCGATCCGCGCCTGCTGCTTCGATGGATTCGAGCCGGCGGCCGACACCCTCGAGCACGTGTTTGCCGATCATGCTCTCGTGCGGTAGCTCGATCGGGTAGACGCCATCGAGACACGCGCGGCACAGACGACTCGCCGGCTGCTCGGACGCCGCGATCAGCCCTTCGATAGACACGTAACCGAGGGTGTCGGCACCGATCGAGCGGCGAATGCCGTCGATGTCGAGATTTCCGGCGATCAGTTCGGCCCGAGTGCCGAAGTCAATGCCGTAGAAACACGGCCACTTGATCGGCGGCGACGAGATCCGTACGTGCACCTCGATCGCCCCGGCTTCACGCAGCATCCGGACGATCGCATGCTGCGTGTTCCCGCGCACGATCGAGTCGTCGACGACCACGATCCGCTTGCCCCGCAGCACGTCCCGCAGCGTGTTGAGCTTGAGCCGGATGCCGAGCTGGCGGATCGTCTGGGACGGCTGGATGAACGTGCGGCCGACGTACGCGTTCTTGATGAGCCCGGAGCCGTACGGGATCCCCGAGGCCTGCGCGTATCCGATCGCGGCCGGTGTCCCCGACTCGGGGACCGGGATCACGAGATCGGCCTCGACCGGATGCTCTCGGGCCAGCTTGCGACCGACCTCGACTCGAGCGTCGTAGACATTGCGGCCGGCGATCGTGGAATCCGGCCGGGCGAGGTAGATGTACTCGAACAGGCAGCCCTTCGGCTCCGGTGCGGCGAACCGTTGCGACCGCAGGCCCTGCTCATCGATCGCGATCAGCTCGCCCGGCTCAA
>DASQPR010000085.1:0-2182 GCA_035643815.1 Micromonosporaceae bacterium
GTGGACACTCGGCGACCGTTCTCGGTCACCCACGTGTGCGGCAGCTTCGCGCCCGGCCATGTCGTCGGCTGTGCATACAGCTCCGGGTCGCGGCGGTATTCGGGCATCGGCGTACCGTCCGGTACGACGGCCGTCGACGCGTATCGCTGGTTGTGTTCCACGCCGTGCGCGTCGAACTCGTACGCCTTGTAGGCGATGGCTTCGCGGAGCGCGCCGCGGATCTTCTCGCCTTCCGGTCCCGGTGCCTTGCGTAGTGCGAGTTGCTGGTCGAGCTTGTCGACGTCGGTCGTGTCGGTGAGGTCGAGCGCGGAGAGGATCCGGCCGGTGTCGGCGATGGACTGGTTGGCCCGTTCGACGATCTGCCGGGCGATCGGGCCACGTTCGGCGTCGTACGTTGCCAGCAGCTCGGGACCGGCGGTGCCGGCGATCACGTGAGCGAGCTTCCAGGCGAGGTTGTACGAGTCCTGGATCGACGTGTTGGAGCCGAGACCGTTCGTCGGCGGATGCCGGTGCACCGCGTCACCGGCGCAGAACACCCGCCCTTTCGCGATCGTTGTCGCGTAGTGGTGGTTGACCGTCCACGGCGACGCCGACGTCACGTGCATCTCGAAGTCCTCGGTCCCGACGAGCTTCACGGCGAGCTCTCGAATGAACTCGTCGCTGAAGGTGGGCGGCCCCGCCGCGACCTCGTAGCCCCACATCAGCATCCACTCGTGCCAAGGTTTGATCATGCGCAGCACGCCGAGGCCAACGCCTTCCCGCTCGGCGCCCGGCTGCAGCATCCAGTAGAGGACCGACGGTCGATGCGCGACGAAGCGAGATAAATCGGCCTCGAAGATGATCGACAGCGAGCCGGCAACCGCGCCCGGACCCTCGAACGGCAGACCTAGATCGTCGGCGACCTTGCTGCGGGCACCGTCGGCACCGACGACGTAGCGCGATCGGATGTCGTACTCGATGCCGGTAAGCCGGTCGCGAACTGTGGTCGTGACTCCCGACTCGTCCTGGACAAGCGACAGGTATTCGGTGTCGTAGCGGATCTTCGCACCGCGTTCCTGCGCGGCCTTCACCATCACGGGCTCGGTGATCGTCTGCGGCGCATCAAGCATCGTGCACGGGCTCTGCAGCTCGTAGTCGGCGTGCCGAACGGTGTCGGTGCCCCAGGACGGAATCCGTCCGAGTTCGTCGCCGGCCAGGCTGGTGCAGAACGTCGTGTTGCCCATCCACTCCCACGGCGTCGCCTCACGCATCAGCCGGTCCTCGATGCCCATGTCGCGCAGCGTCTCCATGGTCCGCTGGTTGGTGATATGCGCGCGCGGCGTATCCGAGAGGCGGCTGTATTTGGTGACGAGCAGCGTGCGGGTGCCGTACGTGGCCAGGAAGAGTGCGGCCGAGGCGCCGGCCGGTCCGGACCCGACCACCAGAACGTCGGTCTCCACCACGCTGCGGGATGTGCTCATCGAGGCTCCTTGAAAGGCGGCGCCGCACGGTTGGAACGAGCGGCCCGCCTGCCGTCAGGCGGACACTTGTCCGTAACACTTGCCGCTGATGCTTGCGGTGTCAACGGTCGGCCGTACAAAGGAGCGGCGCGGCGAGCATACGGTGGCACGCACATGGTCCTGGCCGGCGTCGACACCCGGACCGGTCGCCTCGAAGCGACGTCGTCCGCGTCGACTGATCACCACAACGTGTTGCGTCGATGACGCAGCGTGTCATGCGGCGGTCCAATCTGGATACGCCGGCCGTTTCGGGCGTCTTGATTGATAGACGCGACGTCGCCCCGCTCGATACACTCCGGCGTCGGCCAATCCGCGCATCGCGGCACGCTTTCACCACGGTCGGTCGTCGCGTCTGGCCGCCCATAGTTACGTCAGAGGTTCGGCGATGACGACATTTGCGCAGCTCGACCGCGCGCGAGACCGGCACCGAGCGGTCGCGACGCGCGCGCTGCTCGCTGTCGCGGTCCTGGTGCCGAGTTGTGTGCTCTTCCTGCAGGCGTCCAACAACGAGCGTGACGAGCTTGGTGGGTTGGCCCAAGCGCAGCATGGCGTGGCGTACGTGCGGACCCTACAACCGCTCATCGGAGCCGTCGTGGCCGCCGAATCCACCGCGGTCGCCGGCGGAACAGTGAATCTCCAACCGGTCGACCGCGCCGCGCTGGCGGTAGCGGCTGTCGACCAAC
>DASQPR010000086.1:0-4548 GCA_035643815.1 Micromonosporaceae bacterium
GACATGTAAGTCCTGGCCGACCGGCAGGGTTTCCCGGCCGCGACAGTCATCCGCGCGCGCACCTACCGCTCTGCGCGCACCAACGCCAGCAGAGTGATAGGACGCCGTAGGAATATCCAGCTCGGGAACGCCGCCGCGATTGGCCTCAGGCGGCCGGGGCGAACGTGGCCAGCGACGGCCCGCGTTCGGCCTGCGCCGCTCGCGCCGCCGACTCCGTGTCGCGCAGCACGCGCAGCGTGTTCTGCCACGTGAGTTTCGCGAGGTCGTTGTCGGACCAGCCGCGCGCCGCCAGTTCGGCCAACAGGTTCGGGAACGTCGACACATCCTCGAGACCATCGGGCGTGCCGACCGTGCCGTCGTAGTCGCTGCCGATCCCGACCGCGTCGACACCCGCCACCTCACGCACGTGCTCGACGTGATTGGCGACGTCGCTCACCGAGCATGACGGCCGCGGGTTGTCCGCGGTGTAGCTCGCTCGTCGTTCCCGTACCAGTGCCGCATCACCGGGATGCTCGGCGGCGACCTGATCCTCGAATGCGAACAACCCAGCCATCCACTGGCGGCACTCTTCGTTGATGAATCCGGACACGAACGTCACCATCACGACGCCATTCGTGTCTCGGACGCGAGCGAGCACATCATCGGGCACGTTGCGCGGGTGATCGGTGACGGCGCGCGCACTCGAATGCGAGAAGAACGCCGGCGCGGTGGACACGTCAAGCGTCGCATGCATCGTCGCGGGCGCGACGTGGGACAGGTCGGCCATAACGCCGAGGCGGTTGCATTCCCGTACCACCTCATGACCGAAGGGTGACAACCCGCCCACCGCTGGCTCATCGGTGGCGCTATCGGCCCACGGCGTGTTGGCTGTGTGCGTCAGCGTCATGTAGCGGGTGCCCAGCGCGGCCAACATCCGCAGCGTGCCAAGGGAATTGGCGATCGAATGGCCGCCCTCGACGCCAATGAGCGATGCAATCCGGCCCGCGGAGCGTGCGGCCTCAACCTCATCGGCGGTACGGGCGACCACAAAGTCTTTCGGATAGCGATCCGCGAGCTGGTACACGAAGTCGATCTGTTCGAGCGTCGCGGCGACGGCTGCCTCGCCGGCAAGACCGCACGGCACAAAGACCGACCAGAACTGGGCCCCGACCCCACCGGCCCGAAGGCGGGGGATATCGGTGTGTAGGCCGGTTGATGTCAGATCGGTCGAGATGTCGAGGTCGGTCAGGTCGTAGCGGCTCCGGCCACGGATCTCCCAGGGCAAGTCGTTGTGGCCGTCGATGACCGGCGCGGTCGCTAGGAGTGCCTGAATGCGCGCAGCGGCGCCGTTCTCATCAACCATGCGCCGACCTTACTGTGTCCTCCTCAGCGCCCGGACTCGGCTGTCCTAAGCGCCTGGACCGACCGGTCGGCGCACTCCGAAGACGCCGTGAAACCGCGGTCGGCTCAGTTCGAAGCGGCCGTGAAACGGTGACCGGTCGGTCTCGACGCGGCTCCACCAGATCACGTTCACTCCTCCGTACCACGTACCCCCGAAAGCTCTAAGCCTCAGCCCACGGCACGACCGCCCGCACGACCGGGTCTGGGGCAACCCGACCCCGCGCAGACCTAAAGGCCCCTCCACAGTCAAGCGGGGTCGGGTTGCCCCAGACCCGCGCCGCAGACAAGCAGATGGGCGGCCGCCGAAGCGACCGCCCATCGTTGTGTGGCTCAAGTGCTAGGACTTCATCAGAAGTCCATGTCACCGCCGCCCGGGGCGCCCGCCGGGGCCGGGTTCTTCTCCGGCTTGTCGGCGACGACGGCCTCGGTCGTCAGGAACAGAGCGGCGATCGACGCGGCGTTCTGCAGCGCCGAACGAACGACCTTGGTCGGGTCCGGGATGCCGGCCGCGAGCATGTCGACGTATTCGCCGCTGGCAGCGTTCAGGCCGTGACCGATGGGAAGGTTGCGCACCTTCTCCACTACGACACCACCCTCAAGGCCCGCGTTGACGGCGATCTGCCGCAGCGGAGCGTCGAGCGCGACGCGCACGATGTTGACACCGGTCGCCTCGTCGCCGACCAGGTCGAGCTTGTCGAACGCGGTCTTGCCGGCCTGCACGAGCGCGACGCCACCACCGGGGACGATGCCCTCCTCGACGGCCGCCTTCGCGTTGCGAACGGCGTCCTCGATGCGGTGCTTGCGCTCCTTCAGCTCGACCTCGGTGGCCGCGCCGACCTTGATGACCGCAACACCGCCGGCAAGCTTCGCCAGACGCTCCTGCAGCTTCTCACGGTCGTAGTCCGAGTCGCTCTTCTCGATCTCGGCGCGGATCTGGTTCACGCGACCCTGGATCTGGTCGGCGTCACCGCCGCCGTCGACGATCGTCGTCTCGTCCTTGGTGATGACCACCTTGCGGGCCTTGCCCAGAAGGTCGAGGCTCGCGTTCTCCAGCTTGAGGCCGATCTCCTCGGAGATGACCTGTCCGCCGGTCAGCGTCGCGATGTCCTGCAGCATCGCCTTGCGACGGTCGCCGAAGCCGGGCGCCTTGACAGCTACCGACTTGAACGTGCCGCGCACCTTGTTAACGATGAGCGTGGCCAGGGCCTCGCCCTCGACGTCCTCGGCGATGATGACGAGCGGCTTGCCGCCCTGCATGACCTTCTCCAGCAGCGGGAGCAGGTCCTTGACCGACGAGATCTTGCTGTTCGCGATCAGGATGTACGGCTCGTCGAAGACGGCCTCCATCCGCTCCGGGTCGGTCATGAAGTAGGCCGACACGTAGCCCTTGTCGAAGCGCATACCCTCGGTCAGCTCAAGATCGAGCCCGAAGGTGTTGCTCTCCTCGACGGTGATGACGCCTTCCTTGCCGACCTTGTCCATCGCCTCGGCGATGATCTCGCCGACCGTCGCGTCCGCGGCCGAAATCGACGCGGTCGAGGCGATCTGCTCCTTGGTCTCGACGTCCTTGGAGATGTTGGCGAGCGCCTCGGCAACCGCCGCGACACCCTGCTCGATGCCGCGCTTGAGCGCCATCGGGTTCGCACCGGCCGCCACGTTGCGCAGGCCCTCGCGGACCAGCGCCTGAGCCAGGACGGTCGCCGTCGTCGTGCCGTCACCGGCAACGTCGTCGGTCTTCTTGGCGACCTCCTTGACCAGCTCGGCACCGATCTTCTCGTACGGGTCCTCGAGCTCGATCTCCTTGGCGATGCTCACACCATCGTTGGTGATGGTGGGGGCGCCCCACTTCTTTTCGAGAACGACGTTGCGGCCCTTGGGGCCCAGCGTCACCTTGACGGCGTCGGCGAGGACGTTCATACCCCGCTCAAGACCGCGGCGCGCTTCCTCGTCGAACGCAATAATCTTGGCCATTCGGCGTTGTCCTCCTGGACACTCGCGGGCGCTCCGCCTTGAGCGGCGCGCTGTTCGCATATGTACGCACTGATATGCCTGCGATGTCGCCAGACACCGCCGGCCGGCCGGACCGGACAAAGCCCGCGACGACCCGCTCCACACATTTCCGGAGCGTCACCGGACCCGACCATTTGGCACTCCGATAGTTCGAGTGCCAATGTCTTGTTTAGCACTCGCACCCTCCGAGTGCAAGCGACCTCGACGTTCTGCTCCGGTTCGGGCGCGATCCGGCGGGCGGGTCAGCCGCCCAGGCTGTTGACGAGGTCGTGGGCCGTCGTCGGGATCGCTCGTGCGCGCATCTGGGCGTACGTCATCAGAATGCCGATGATCAGGAACATGGTCGTCGGTACGGACACGATCGCGCTGAACACCGATTCACCGATGACCGCGCCGGCCGACGGACCGGTGTCCGCGGTCGTGGTGGTCGACATCGAACCGCCAGCGGCCGCCGAAACGATCAAGTTCACCACGAGCGAAACGGCGGCGACGAGCAGATACATGATGACCAGCCGGCCGAGGACCGCGCCGAAATTCCGGTTCACCAATCGGAACGAGCCGCTGATCGCCCCTGTGCCGCGGTCGAAGATCGCAAACGGAACGACGAGGCTCGCGGCGATGGCCAGGTAAATGCCGGGAAGGAAGCACGCAACCAGACCGGCCACGACCATCAGCGCCACGACGATGAACAGGCCGCCCAGCCGGAGACAGCGTCGCGCTCCGAACGCCAGCGCGTCGCCGACCGAGACCGGCGCACCGGCGGCCTGCCGGGTCACCAGCCACATGGCGCCGGACCAGCCGATCGCGGAGGCGAACAGGGCGACGATGCCGAGTGCGACGGCCAGCCCGAGGAATGCACCGAATGCGCCCCAGTGCACGGTCACGTTGCTCGTGTCGGCATTGTCGACGACGGTGAAGCTCCGCGAAAGAAACTCGACACCGACGATGGCCAGGATGATGCTCGGCGCGGCCGAGGTCAGCAGCACAATCGGCAGCAGTTGTTTCCAGCTTCGTGCGAACGCCGACCACAAGGAGTTCCACCAGGCGCTAAACCCGCCACCCGGATGCGGCACCAACGGGTCGGCCGGGTAGGCGATCTGGCCGCCGTACGGTGTGCCAGCACCGTACGGCCCGGTCGCGTAGGGGTCGGGGTACGGC
>DASQPR010000087.1:0-2133 GCA_035643815.1 Micromonosporaceae bacterium
GCTGGGCGCTGAGCTCGGGCCGGCCGACCCCACTGCCTACACCCAGCGGCGGCCGATTCCGCAGCCGATGCCGCTCGACCGGCACGGCCCGGCCCGCATCATCGCGATGGCCAACCAGAAGGGTGGCGTCGGCAAGACGACCACCACGATCAATCTTGGTGCGGCGCTGGCCGAATACGGTCGTCGGGTGCTGCTCGTCGACTTCGATCCGCAGGGCGCCCTCTCCGTCGGCCTCGGCGTCAACGCCAACAACCTGGACATGTCCATTTACAACTTGCTGATGCAGGACGATGTCACCATCCACGACATCATGGTCAAGACCAATGTGGACGGTCTGCACCTGCTACCGGCGAACATTGACCTCTCCGCGGCCGAGATCCAGCTGGTCAACGAAGTGGCCCGGGAGATGGCGTTGGCCCGGCTGTTGCGACCGGTGCTTCGCGACTACGACTTCATCCTCATCGACTGCCAGCCGTCCCTCGGCCTGCTCGCACTCAATGCGCTGACCTGCGCGCACGGTGTGTTGATCCCGCTCGAGTGCGAGTTCTTTAGCCTGCGCGGCGTGGCCCTGCTGCTCGACACGATCGATAAGGTGCGCGAGCGACTGAATTTCGACCTCGAGCTGGAAGGCATTCTGGCGACGATGTACGACAGCCGCACCACCCACAGCCGCCAGGTGCTGCAGCGGGTCGTGGAGGCGTTCGGCGACAAGGTCTACCAGACGGTGATCACCAAGACGGTGAAGTTCCCGGAGTCCACGGTGGCGGGCGCGCCGATCACGACGCTGGACCCGGCATCGTCCGGTGCACGCAACTACCGCCAACTCGCTCGCGAGGTCATCGCACAACAGGCGGAACGCAGCCGGTAGGACCGCGCCGCCGTTGACGACCGGCTCGCGCCGTGCGTGCCGCGGCCTGATTGCGCCGCCAACCGCCCGTCACCGAACATCGACGCAGGTCGTGAGCTACCGTCACGAGGTGAACGTGTCCGCAGCCGAACCGCCCGCGCCGACCGACGCCGGCGTTGACACCGCAGCGGCTCACACCGACTCGCCGACCGGCGCGGCCGATCTTGCCGGGCCTACCGACGTCGAGACCCGCGACGAGGAGACTTCGGGCTTCCGCGTCACACTCGATAACTTCTCCGGACCGTTCGATCTGTTGCTGGCTCTGATTGGCAAGCGCAAGCTCGACGTCACGGATGTCGCGCTGCATACGGTGACCGACGACTTCATCGCGTACATCCGAGCCATGGGCGAGGACTGGGATCTCGATGAGGTCAGCGAGTTCCTCGTGGTCGCGGCAACGCTGCTCGACCTCAAGGCGGCACGACTGCTGCCGGCCGCATCGGTCGAGGACGAGGAGGACCTCGCGCTGCTCGAAGCACGCGACCTGCTCTTCGCCCGGCTGCTGCAGTACAAGGCTTATAAGGAAGCATCCGCCGTGATCGCCGAGCTGGCCGCCAGCGGGGCCCGGCGGTTCCCGCGTACGGTCGCGCTCGAGCCGCGTTTCGCCGACGCACTGCCCGACCTCGTCCTCGGCATCGGGCCACAACGACTCGCCGCGCTCGCCGCGAAGGCGTTGACGCCGAAGGCGCATCCGATCGTGTCGACGGCACACGTGCATATGGTCCGGGTCAGCGTGCGGGAACATGCAGTGATCATCCGGCAGAAGCTGCTGCGCCTCGGTACGGCGACCTTCCGTACGCTCTGCGACGACTGCCAGTCGACTCTTGAGGTGGTGGCGCGGTTCCTCGCCCTGCTGGAGCTTTACCGGGAGAGCCTCGTCGCCTTCGACCAGGTCGACGCGCTCGCTGAACTCACCGTCCGGTGGACGGGCGGCGACGGTACGGCCGAGGGTGGGCTGGACCTCGACATCGACGAGTACGCGGGCACGCCACTAGTGGAGCGCGACACGCCGTCGGCGGTGCCGGCTCCACCCACGCCGGCGGGTGCGGCTCCACCCACGCCCGCCAGTGCGGCTCCACCCGTGCCCGCCGGTGCGGCCGAGAACGGCGATCGATCAGCGGAAGAGGTCAACTCGTGAATCCCGACAAGGACAGCGGATCCCTGGCGGACCGCGCGGCGGCGTGGGTCCCGCCGTGGGAGCGTCCGACGGATCGCGATGCCCCGGC
>DASQPR010000088.1:0-6238 GCA_035643815.1 Micromonosporaceae bacterium
GTCGGTCGCCGTCCCGCTGGCAACGAGAACCCCGAATTGCCGACGGGCGACGTCGAGGTGACCGCGACCGAACTCGACATCCTGTCCGAGGCCGCGCCGCTGCCGATCCCGGTCGACGACCACATCGAGGCCGGCGACGACATGCGGCTCAAGTACCGCTACCTTGACCTGCGTCGCACAGCCCCGCACCGCAACCTCGTGCTGCGTAGCCGCGCGAACCAGATCGCGCGCACGGTGCTGCACGAGCGTGACTTCCACGAGATCGAGACGCCGACGTTGACCCGCTCGACGCCGGAGGGCGCTCGCGACTTCCTGGTCCCGGTGCGATTGCAGCAGGGAACGTGGTACGCGCTGCCGCAATCGCCGCAGCTGTTCAAGCAGCTGTTGATGGTCGCCGGCATGGAGCGCTACTACCAGATTGCGCGCTGCTATCGCGACGAGGATTTCCGCGCCGACCGGCAGCCGGAGTTCACCCAGCTCGATATCGAGATGTCGTTCGTCACTCAGGACGACGTAATCGAGCTGGGGGAGTCGGTCGTGGCCGCGCTCTGGGCCGAGTTAGCTGATTTCGTCATCCCGCGGCCCGTGCCGCGAATCACCTGGCACGAGGCGATGGATCGGTACGGCTCGGACAAACCCGACCTCCGGTACGGCGTCGAGCTGACCGAGCTGACCGAGTTCCTGCGCGGAACCGAGTTCCGAGTGTTTGCCGGCGCGATCGACGCGGGTGGGTACGTAGGCGCGGTCGTCATGCCCGGTGGTGCCGGACAAACCCGCAAGGAGCTGGACGCCTGGCAAGACTGGGCGAAGGCTCGGGGCGCTCGGGGTCTCGCGTACGTCGTCCTCGATGCCGACACGGGTGAGGCCCGCGGTCCGGTCGCGAAGAACCTCTCCGACTCGCACCTCGGTGGTCTGGCCGACGCGGTCGGGGCGAAGCCGGGCGATGCCGTCTTCTTCGCCGCGTCGTCCCGTCGCCGCGAGGCCCAGGAGCTACTGGGTGCGGCGCGCATCGAGATCGCCCGCCGGGCGGGTCTGATCGACGAGAGTGCCTGGGCGTTCTGCTGGGTGATCGACGCGCCGATGTTCGAGCCGGCCATCGACGATGCCGGCAACCAGGTCGGGTGGGCCGCCGTACATCACCCGTTCACGTCGCCGAATGCCGAATGGATCGACACGTTCGAGCAGGATCCCGGCGAGGCGTTGGCCTTCGCGTACGACATCGTGTGCAACGGCAACGAGATCGGTGGCGGTTCGATCCGTATCCACCGAGCCGACGTACAGCGCCGCGTGTTCACCACCCTCGGCATCTCCGACGACGATGCCGCCGACAAGTTCGGCTTCCTGTTGGAAGCGTTCAAGTTCGGCCCGCCACCGCACGGCGGTATCGCGCTCGGCTGGGACCGCGTGTGCATGCTGCTCGCTGGCGAGGACTCGATCCGAGAGGTGATCGCGTTCCCGAAGACTCGCGGTGGTTACGACCCGCTGACCGGAGCGCCGACGCCGATCACGGCTCAGCAGCGTCTGGAGGCCGGCATCGACGCGAAACCGAAGACCACGGACGTGGCGGGGACCGCGGGCAGTGTCGCCCCGGTCCAGCTGGCGCCGTAACCAGAGGTAGTGGCTTCGTCGCGGATAGCTTCTGTCGTACGTTGATCCAGATGCGCGTGTGAATACTTTGTATTGCGGGTAGTAGCGAGTACCCCTACTACTACCAGGAGCAGGCATGCTTGCCGTAATCGCCGCGATCCTTTTCGCGCTCGCGTTGCTGTTCAATCTCACCAGCACTCGGCTAGGCAGCATCAGCGTCCTCGACCTCGAGCTTGCTGGCCTGCTGTTCTTTGCCCTGCACTTCGCGGCCTGGCGAAGCGGCTGGCGCGGCCGCCGCTAGCTGACCCGCGGCCGGCGGCCGATCCGGGGATCCATGCTTGTTGACGCCCGGCCCGTGGCGATGGCCGTCCGCAACTCGTCCCGCAACTCGTAGTCCGCATTTATACGGAAGTTGGCTGGTCGGCGGCGCGCTGACCGGCCAATTTCCATACAAGAGCGAGGCCGGCCGGGCGTCGTTGGGCGTGCCGCATCGTCGGTTTCGGGTGGTGTCAGCATGGCCCGGTACTCTTGCCGCGATGGACACCGACGGCCTGTTCGCACTCGACGCCTCCGACGTCGGCCCTGATCGGGCCGCAGGTCGACGGGTGCCACAGCACTCGGCCACGCCGGGAGTCGACGCGATCGGCTTCGACGAAGTGCGCGCCGATGCACCGTTGGCGGTGCGTATGCGGCCGGCGTCGGTCGACGAGCTCATCGGGCAGGACCATCTCCTCGCGCCCGGTGCACCGCTCCGGCAGCTGGTGGAGAGCACGGCTCCGGTGTCGGTGATCCTGTGGGGACCGCCGGGCACCGGCAAGACGACGATCGCGCACCTCGTCGCGTCGGCGAGCGATCGCCAGTTTGTCGCGCTGTCGGCTCTCAATGCCGGCGTCAAGGACGTGCGCGCGGTGATCGACGCGGCGCGCGCCCAGCGTCGCCGCGGCGGGCCGCCGACTGTGCTCTTCATCGACGAGGTGCACCGCTTTTCCAAGACTCAGCAGGACTCGCTGCTCGCGGCCGTCGAGGACCGGACGGTGACGCTGCTCGCCGCGACGACGGAGAACCCGTACTTTTCGGTGATTTCGCCGCTGCTGTCCCGATGCGTGTTGCTGACGCTCAAGCCGCTCGACGACGATGCCGTGCGCACGCTGGTCGATCGGGCCATCACGGATCCGCGCGGTCTCGGTGGGACCGTCACGCTCGATCCCGACGCCGAGGCGCATCTGGTCCGGCTGGCCAGCGGCGACGTCCGCAAAGCGTTGACCGCCCTCGAAGCGGCGGCCGCGTCGGCGATCGCTCGATCCGGCAATGACGGCTCGGCGATCGTGATCGATTTGGCGACCGCCGAGCGGGCGGTGGACGTTGCGGCCGTGCGGTATGACCGGGACGGCGACGAGCACTACGACGTCATCAGCGCGTTCATCAAGAGCATGCGTGGCTCGGATGTGGACGCGTCATTGCACTATCTCGCGCGAATGCTGGTCGCTGGCGAAGACCCGCGGTTCATCGCGCGGCGCCTGGTGATCTTCGCGAGTGAGGATGTTGGCATGGCCGATCCGACGGCCCTGCAGACGGCGACCGCGGCGGCCCAAGCGGTCGCGATGATCGGGCTCCCAGAGGCGCAGATCAACCTCGCCCACGCAACGATCCACAACGCGACCGCACCGAAGTCGAACGCCGTCGTGACCGCGATCGGTGAGGCGTTGGCCGACGTACGAGCCGGCGTGGCCGGTCAGGTGCCGAAGGCACTACGCGACGCGCATTACCCGGGAGCGAAAGGACTGGGTCACGGCGCCGGATACCGCTATCCGCACGACGATCCGCGCGGCGTTCTCACGCAGCAGTACGCGCCGGACGACATCGTCGAACGTGACTACTATCGTCCGGTCGGGCATGGCGTCGAGCGAGACATCGCCGACCGCTTGCCTCGGCTTCGCCGAATTGTGCGGGGCGCCACATCGGGCACAATCGGATCGGACGATTCGCTCGTCGGCCCGGCCGATGAAGAAACGGAAACTCCGGACGCATCCGCAGCAACGACGTCGGCACGGGAGGAGCGCGCATGACACCGCGTGAGCCCGAGCCGTCGGACGTCGACCGGCCGCCGCGATCGTCCCGTCGCGATCACCGCGATCGAGACCGGGGCGACCCGACCGGCTACTCGGCCGGCGACGAGCCGACCACCGGTCAGCACCGCATTCCGGATGACCTGCGGGATTACCGAGACTTGCCACCGGCTGGCCGCGCGGACGGCGCTCCGCCCGCACCCCGGCGCCGACGCGGAACGCCGCCGACTCTCGGGCTTCCGGTCCCGCCCCCGCCCATCACCAAAGAGCTCGTCAGCGACGACGCGCCGCACCGAGCCAGCGATCTACCGGCAAGTGACGGACTCACCGGCAACAGCCCGGTCGGACCGACCCCCGTCAGCCCGGCGCCGGGACCGCGACACGGCGATCCAGACGACGGGACCGATCGACGGTCCGAGACCGGCCGGCACGGCGCCGCCGAGTCAAGCCATCGAGCACCGGATGGGCCGACCGACCGCTCCGGCCGCTTCGCCGGATTCCGCGTGCCGCGGCCGTCTGACGCCGACGCCAAGCCCGAGGTCGGTCAACCGACCCGCGACGGCCGCCACGACCGCCATCCGCGAGCCGACGCAGGCCCGGCCGGCGGACGCAGCACTACCAGCGCGGCGCCGTCGAGTGACGTGGCCGCGGAGACTTCGCTTGCCGGTGAAACCGGTGCCACGCCGGACCTGCGCAGCTTCGGCGGATTGCGTGCGGGCGTCGCGCGTTTGGGCGGCGCCCGCGTCGGTGAGGCTCTTCGACAGCGTGGTGCCTCGTCCGCGAGCGGCGGCCCCCGCCGACGGTTCGGTGGGACGGGCGAGCAGCCCGCGGTCGAGCCGAACGGGCGTGGTGACGGTCAGGTGAGCTCGGGCGACGACGCTCCCGCCGCTCGGGCCGGGACCGGCGACCCAGAGAAGTCGGGCCGCGACCGCCGTGGGTTCGGCGGCCGACGCGGGTCGCCGCCCACATCGGCGGCTCCGGGCTCGGCCGCTCCGGGCTCGCAGGCCGCCTCAGCCGCTCCGGGCTCGCCGGCCGCTGGCTCGGTGTCGGGCCCGGCGGGCACCTCGGGGGCGGCGGTCACCGGGGGAGTCGCTGGCGCCATGCGTTCGACCTTCGGCGGCCGTCGTGACGCTGACGAGCGCATGCGGGGTCGGCCGACATATGGCGGCCGCCGTGATCGATCGGACCGCCGCCGTTCGGAACCGGACAGCCCGGGTAACCGCGCGGTCAGCGAGCCGACGTCGCAGTTGCCGACGGTCGGTCCGGCCCGTACGGCCGACGGGGCCACCGGCGCCGCGCGCGCGGTGGGGCCGACTGGCGTTGCGGGAGGTGGTCCGACCGGCGCTCGTGCACCGGGTGGCGGACCCACCGGCGCTCGTGCACCGGGTGGTGGTCCGACCGGCCCGCGTATGCCGGGCGGTGGTGCGACTGGCGCGGGGATGCCGGGTGGTGGTCCGACTGGCGCTCGTGGACCGGGTGGTGCGACCGGCGCGGGGATGCCGGGTGGTGGTCCGACTGGCGCTCGTGGACCGGGTGGTGCGACCGGCGCGGCGATGCCGGGTGGCGGGCCAACCAGCGCAGGCAGTCCGGGTGGGGGGCCGCCCGGATCCTCGGGTTCCACTTTGAACGGTCCGGCCAGAACGGGTGGTCGGGCCACCGGCCCGGTAGGACCGGGTGGCCGGCCGGGACCGGTCCACTCCGGGCGTGGCAGTAGTCCGACGGGGCCGATTCCGCCGATGCCCGGGCAGCCGGGACCGGTCCCTGGCGGCGGCCCGAGCCGGCCGATCGGAGGCGGACCGCAGGGTGGTCCCCAGCGCGGTGGCGGTCCCAGCGGCCCGGCGATGCCGGGTGGCGGTCCCAACGGCCCGGCGATGCCCGGTGGCGGTCCGACCGGCCCAGGTCCAGGCGGATACCACGCAGCATCAGCCGCGGCCGGCGTTGCGGCGGTACGGCCCGGTCCGATGGGGTCGACGGATTCGCAACCAGCAGTGAGCCCCGGCCGTGCGGTTGCCGGAATGCCGCCGCCGGGTCCGGCGACGGCGGCGACCGCCCTCGTCGCCCCTCCCTTTGGTCCGGGTGCGCCGTCCATGCCCGCGACGCCGAGGCCGATGCCTTCGATGTCCGGGCCGGTTCCGACCGAGGCAATGCCAGTCGCGCCAAGCGAGTCCCGTGCACCGATCGGCGTCCCGCCGTCGGCGTTCGGCGAGACCGCGATTGTCATGTTGCCGCCAGTCGGCGCGGGCAGCGCCACGCACGATGACCACTGGCAGACCAGCGCGCGCGAGGTCAAGTACGCCAACCAGGTCCACTACCGGACGAGTCGGGGCATGATCATCGCCGTCATGTCGGTAGTCCTAGCGCTGATCGGCGTGTTGCCGGCGGCCCTGGTCCTGACCGAGAGTTCGGGGAATCCCGACTTCGCGGCCATCGACCACCTGAACGTGCCGAGTTGGGCCGCCTCAAGTCCGGTGGACCATACGAGCGGCAACCGCTGGTGCTTGTCGGCCTGTCTGAAGAGCGAGCGGACGGTCGCCTCGACGCACACGGTGGCCGAGACCGCGAGCGCGTATACGGCCGCCTTACGC
>DASQPR010000089.1:0-2721 GCA_035643815.1 Micromonosporaceae bacterium
GAGCCAGGCTCGTTACTGACTCGTCAGTAACAACGCCGCTCGACCCTGGCGGCGTGCCGACCCCCAGATGCCGCCGCGCCACCACCCCCGGTCCGGCGGTTGGCCTACCCAGCCCCCGGGAGGACGACGTGCGCACACTGCGTTCCGTCACGCTCATTGTCGGTTTCGTCGCGGCCATCGGAGCCGCCCTGCTCGTGGCCACACCGGCCGACGCCGCGAGCAGCGTCCACTATGTCGCGCTCGGCGACTCGTACGCCTCCGGCCTCGGCGCCGGCAGCCTGATCAGTTCCAGCGGCTCGTGTGATCGCAGCACGAACGCGGCGTCGGCGCTGTGGGCGGCAGCGCACGCGCCGGCGAGCTACACGTCGGTTGCCTGCGCCGGTGCGACCACGACGAGTCTCAACTCCAGCCAATTGTCCACGCTGTCGACCGCTACAACGCTCGTCAGCATCACCATCGGCGGCAATGACGTCGGCTTCGCCAACATCATGGAGACCTGCGCTCTGGAGGGAACGACCCAGTGCGTCGCGGCCGTTCAGTCGGCCGAGAACTTCGCCCAGACCACGCTGCCGGGCCGGCTCGACACGACGTACAGCGGGATCCGATCGCACGCGCCGAACGCGCACGTCGTCGTGCTGGACTACCCGGTCTTCTACCAGCTGAACACGTTCTGCGTCGGACTATCGGCCACGTCGCACGCGAAGATCGACGAAGGCATCAACCTGCTCGACGGCGTGATCAGCTCGGCCGCGAGCCGGCACGGCTTCACGTTCGGCGACGTACGCTCGGCCTTCGTCGGGCATCAACTCTGCAGCGGCGGTACGAAGTGGCTGCACGCGCTGAACTTCACCGACCTCGACGAGTCCTACCACCCGACCGCGGCCGGCCAGTCCGGCGGCTATCTACCGGTTCTCACCGCCGACGCCGGCTGACCCGCGGTCAGGAGCGGGGGAGCGGCTGGTTGGCGGCGAGGCCGAACCGGACGGCGTTCGCACCGGCCTGGAAGCGGCTGACCGCGTCCAAACGCTGCATGATGTCGGCGATGTGGCGGCGGCAGGTGCGCACGGACATGCCGAGCGCGCGGGCGATCGTCTCGTCCTTGGCGCCGTCGGCCAGCAGAGCGACGATGCGCTGCTGCAGTGTGCGGTGCACTGTGTCGGCGTCGGCGGGCGCCGTTGACGGTGCGGCGGCCGCGTGCGACCAGGCGATCTCCGCGAAGCCGCAGAGGGATCGGACGACGCCGGGTTGAGTGATCACCGCGACCGTCCGACCGTCCGACGGCAGGAGCGCGGTGACCCCGTCGACGGCCAGCATGGCCTGGTCGGGCGCGCTGCCGGTGCGGATCTCGGTGCCTGCCTCCGCCGCGAGCCGGGCGAACTGGCGCGCGCGCGACGACGCTGGCCACCGCCCGAACAGCACCCGAGTCTGGCAACCGCGCGCGGCGGCGGCGGTGACCCGCTCGGCCAGTTCCTCCGGCCACAACCAGCCGGTGCCGTCGGCCGGGTCGATCAGAGTGATCTCCGATCCGGCGCGCGAGAGTACGGTGTCGACCGCGTCCCGTGTCGGAGTTGTCGTCGGAGTTGCCGCCGCGCTCGCCATCGCGCGTGTCGCCGCCGAGAATCCGCCCATCGTGCCCACCTCGTCCGTTCGCCTGTGGTTCCAGTATCCCCGCCGTTCGCTCGGTGTCATCCACCGGGAACGTGCGGTCTGCCACCACGGTCACAAGTCAACCGTCGCGAATACCGGCACGGTACGCCGGTACGCCGTTACCCGGACCGCGCCCGGATCATGCCGAGATCACTCCCGGCGCAGATAGAGATCGCGCAGCAGACCGATTTCGGCGCCGTGGTGGGTCTGCTCGTCGATGAGGGTCGTCATGACCTCGCTCGCACTCCGTGGGCGGCCGAGGTGGCTCGGGCGTGGCTGGGTGAGGTCAGCGTCGTCGGCCGCCTCGATCCAATCCGTGATCGCGGCCCGGCTGTCGTGCCAGTAGTGCCGGGCGGCCTCGGCACTCGTCGGCAGTACGAGATCGGTGAAGTTGCGCTCCGCGGGGCCGAACGCGTGCTCCCAGTAGATCCAATTGCCGTTGGCGATGTGGACCAGCCGCCAAGCGATCGTTGTCACCGGCGCCGGTTCAGGCGCTGGTACGTCGTAGTCGATGGTCGCGCTGCCGTCCGCCCACGGGTGAACCGTCCACATGTCCGTCACGGGCGTCCAGAAGAATTCGGGGTCGGCGATGCCGTCGAGGCGCTTGTCGAGCCGGTCGGCCGAGATCCGCCACTGGTCGGCGAGGATGTCACAGGCGCTGCGCATACCGCACGCTAACGCAGCTTGGCGTCGAGGCGCGACCGGTTCGCGACCACCCACTCGTACGCGTCGCGAACATCGTGTATCGCGCCGGCCGCACCGGGCATGGCATGTCAGTAGCGTGGACGATGCCGGGTTGGGATGGTGGTTTGCGCTCGCCCGACCGTAGACCGGAGCTGACCGACTACCCAGCCGGCCAGGCGAGGCTGAGGATCTGCAGAATTTGACGGACCGTGTCCGGGCTGGGGTTGTACTCGAGCCGGGCAGGTTCGGCGTGCGCTGGGCGGACCTCAATGTCTCGGCAGCCCACGAGCTTGATGATCACGGTGATCGATGCGCGACTCGTCGCTGACTCTGAGAAGGCGAGCGTCAGTCGTGCGCGGTCGTCCGAAGGACTGGCCGGACAACTGGCAA
>DASQPR010000090.1:0-4996 GCA_035643815.1 Micromonosporaceae bacterium
ATCTTGACGGCCGAGGGGCGGAAGCGGCCCAGCGGGCCGCGCGCCCGTCGGCCAACCATCTCGTCGATCTGTTCGAGTCCGCGGTACCGGTCCCACCACAGCGCGCCGACCACCCGTGCCGTCAGCTCGCCAGACGCCGCCACGTCGAGATACGTGTCCAGCGAATCACTCATGCTGGGACCGTCCCCGACCCACGCGTCCTGCCACGACGTGATGCCGAGCGAGTGCAGGTACGCCTGCCCGACGAGCAGACCGTGACGCATATCATCCGGGGTCGCGATCGGCAGGTGCTTCTCGACCAGATCCATCGCACCCTCGTGCAGCGCGCCGGTCGGGCGACCAGTGCTGTCGCGCTCGATACGGCCGTCGACGGGGTCGGGAGTGTCGCGCGTGATCCCGGCGATCTCAAGCGCTCGCGTGTTGGCCCAGGCGCTGTGATGGTCGCGATTGGGCAGGAACACCGGCCGGTCCCGGACGATCGCGTCGAGCGCGGCGGCGGTCGGGCAGCCGCCCGGGAAGGACTCCATCGACCAACCGCCGCCGTCGATCCAGTCGCGATCCGGGTGCGCCTCGGCGTAGGCGCGGATCGCCGCGAGATACGCCTCCTCCGTCTTTAGCCCGCTGAGGTCGCATCGCGAGCGTTCCAGGCCACCCGAGACCGGGTGCGCGTGCGCGTCCTGGAAGCCGGGCAGGACGGCGCGGCCGGCGAGGTCGATGACGTCGGTCGCCGGGCGCATGTACTCGCGCATCTCCTCGTCGGATCCGACGGCCAGAATGCGCCCGCTGTGGATCGCAATCGCGCTGGGTGGCGGGGCCGACGGGTTGGCGTACGGCCCGGCGACCGCGCGCACGACCCCGCCGGCGAGGATGAGATCAGCGTGCACGAGCGCCTCCTGCGGCTTCCTCCTGCGGTTTCATAGTGCGGCCGAGCAGCAGGATAGGCTATGCGGGTGCTGACTATCGACCGCGGCATCGTCGACGGGATCATGGCGCACGCCCGCCGCGACCACCCCGAAGAGGCGTGCGGCGTCGTCGCCGGCCCGATCGGCAGTGATCGCCCGCAGCGACTGATCCCGATGGACAATGCCGAGCGATCGATGACGTTCTACCGCTTCGATGCGATGGAGCAGCTGCGGGTGTGGCGGCAGATGGACGATCGCGACGAGGAGCCGGTGGTGATCTATCACTCACATACTGCCACCGAGCCATACCCGTCGCGGACCGACATCGCGTTCGCTGGCGAGCCCGGTGCGCATTATGTGTTGGTCTCCACACGGGAGCCGACGATCGACGAGATCCGGTCGTTCCGCATCGTGGACGGCGAGGTGACCGAGGAGCCGGTGCGTGTCATCGGTGCGAGCGTGGCGGGCGGGCCAACCGGTTCCCCAGACGCCGTCACGACGTACATGTTCGGGCAGACGCAGAACAACGTCGACTACGAGTGTCCGGCCTGAGCAATATCCCGGCCCCGTTTGTCGTTGCGTCCAACGTTCCTAGGTTCGAGACCGTTCAAGGAGTACGCCCACCATGGCCATCGAGGTTCGCATCCCGACCATCCTGCGTAGCTACACCGGCGGCGCGAAAGCCGTCGACGGATCCGGTGACACGCTCGCCGATCTGCTCACCGATCTTGACGTCCGCCACCCGGGCCTGCGTGACCGGCTCGTCAAGGACGGTTCGCTCCACCGGTTCGTCAACATCTACGTCAACGACGAGGACGTCCGCTTCCTCGGCTCGCTCGACGCGAAGCTCGCCGACGGCGACAACGTGACAATCCTGCCGGCCGTCGCTGGCGGCGCATCGGCGGCGACAGGGAGCTAGTCATGGCCCGGTTCGACAGCCTCCTCGACGCCTGCGGCGGCACACCGCTGGTCGGACTGCCCCGGCTCTCGCCCTCGGCCGACGTCCGCTTGTGGGCGAAGCTTGAGGACCGCAACCCCACCGGCAGCGTGAAGGATCGGGCCGCGCTCTGGATGGTGCGGGCCGCCGAGGCCGAAGGTCGGCTCACGGTCGGTGACACGATCCTGGAGCCAACCAGCGGCAACACCGGCATCGCGCTGGCCATGGTCGCGAAACTCCGCGGCTATCGGCTTGTCTGCGTGATGCCGGAGAACGTCTCGACGGAGCGCACCCAGCTGCTCCGCATGTACGGAGCGGAGATCATCTTCTCGCCGGCGACGGGGGGCTCGAACCAGGCCGTCGCGATGGCCCGACAGATCGCCGAGGACCACCCGGACTGGGTCATGCTGTTCCAGTACGGCAACGAGGCCAACGCTCGGGCCCACTACGAGACGACCGGCCCCGAGTTGCTGCGCGATCTGCCGACGATCACTCATTTCGTGGCCGGCCTCGGCACCACCGGCACGCTCATGGGCATCGGGCGTTACCTGCGGGAGAAGCAGCCGGATATCGAGATCATCGCGGCCGAGCCGCGATACGGCGAGGTCGTCTACGGCCTTCGCAACATCGACGAGGGCTACGTCCCGGAGCTGTACGACGCGACCGTGCTGAGCCGGCGCTTTTCCGTCGGCACGCGCGACGCCGTGCTGCGGACCCGGCAACTGGTCGAGGTCGAGGGGATCTTCGCCGGATTCTCCAGTGGCGCCGTGCTGCATGCGGCGCTGGCCGTCGGTCATCAGGTCGCTAAGGAGGGTCGCAAAGCGGACATCGCGTTCCTGGTCGCCGACGGCGGTTATCGGTACCTGTCCACCGGGGCGTACGGCGGCACCTTGGCCGACGCGGAGGCGGCGCTCGAAGGCCAACTCTGGGCCTGACGGTCGGGAGCGCTTACAGCGCGAGCACCAGGATCAGCGCGACGATGATGGTGAGCGACGCCACACCGAGCAGTGCCCACGGCGCGGTGCGCCAGCGCGCCGTGACGAATGCGCCGAGAGTCGACGTGAAGCCGACCAGCCCGACGATCGGTGCGATCGCGGCAAACCAGCCGGGTGCGCCGGAGATGATCGCGAACGCCGATCGGATGCCGAGGACTAACCCGATGATGCCGATCACGGCGGCCCAGGCGCAGAGGCCGACGAGGCGGCCGGGCGCGGGCGGTTCCTTCGTCTCCGGTCGCATCGCGAGCGTGACCCGGGCTAGACCGGCCGGCTCGCCGTCGTTGGCGACGACGGGCGTGCCGCCCATGGTGGCGTCAAGGTCGCCCGCGTAGGTCTCCCCGATGTACGTCCCCGGCTTGGTCCGGGCCGGCGGGATCCTGCCGAGACTCGGCAGGCCGATCTTCGGGCGGCCGACCTTCGCGCTTCCGACCTGGGCGGTGCTTCCGACCTTCGCGCTGCCGCCGACCTGGGCACTGCCGCCGGCCTGGCCCGTCACCGTGCGGGTCGCGTCGCTGCTCACAAGCTATCGGACCTTCCGGGAGAAGCGGGAACTCAAACCACTACCCTACCCAGCCTTCGCCGGCCGGAATCCTCACCACACCCAGGCCGAAACGGGCGGGACGTTTCGGGCGTTTGCTGGCATGATGCCTGTCACGTTCCAGACAGCCGTGCCCGTTGTGTCCCGTGTGGTGATGCCGCACAGCGTAGGCTCCGCAGCGTGAGCGACGCGCCCATCGGCATCTTCGACTCGGGAGTCGGCGGCCTGACGGTAGCCCGTGCGATCCTCGATCAACTGCCGCATGAGCAGCTCCGATACCTAGGGGACACGGCTCATCTGCCGTACGGGCCGAGGCCGATCGCCGAGGTTCGCCGTCTCGCGCTTGGCTGCCTCGACCGGCTCGTCGACGAGGGCGTCAAGATGATCGTGATCGCGTGCAACACCGCGTCGGCCGCCTGTCTGCACGATGCCCGCGAGCGGTACTCGGTGCCAGTGGTCGAGGTCATCCGGCCGGCCGTACGTCGTGCGGTCGCGGCCACCCGCAACGGCCAGATCGGCGTCATCGGCACCCGGGCCACCATCAGCAGCGGTGCGTACGCCGACGGTTTCGCGGCCGCTCCGCACGTGAACGTAACGAGTGTCGCCTGTCCGCAGTTCGTGGACTTCGTCGAACGGGGCATCACCTCGGGTCGGGCCCTGCTCGGGCTGGCCCACGGATACCTCGAACCGTTGCAGCGCGCCGACGTTGACACGGTGGTCCTCGGGTGCACGCACTACCCGCTGCTGACCGGTCTGCTCGGCGTCGTGATGGGCGATGGCGTGACGTTGGTGTCCAGCGCCGACGAAACAGCTCGCGAGGTTTACCGGCGCCTGACCGAGCTGGACATGTTCCGGGGGCTGGATGCGCCGGCGCCGCGGCACGAATTCCGCAGCACCGGCGATCCGGTGTCGTTCGCCCGGCTCGCACAACGATTCCTCGGGCCCGAGGCGGCTGCCGACCCCACGTCGGTCACGGCCGAGTTGCCGGTGGTGGCGGCTGAACTACCGGCGGTCGCGGCCGAGCCGGCCGGTGCCCGGGGGGCCGCGTGAAACTCACGGTCCTCGGTTGCGCGGGCAGCTTCCCGGGTCCGGAGTCGGCCTGCTCGGCCTACCTGATCGAGGCGGACGGGTTTCGCCTGATGCTGGACTTCGGCACCGGGTCTTTGTCGGCGTTGCAGCGGTATTCGGGTCTCAAGTCCGTGGATGCCGTGCTGCTCACCCATTTGCACTGTGATCACATGCTGGATGCGTGTTCGTACGTAGTCGTCCGCCGGTACGCGCCGGACGGTCCGTACGATCGGCTGCCGCTGTTCGCTCCGGCCGGTGCGCGCGAGCGCATGATCGCCGCGTACGGCAGCGACGAAGGCCCACTCGATGATGTCTACGCGTTCTTCGCGCTGAAGCCAGGCACGTTCCCGATCGGGCCACTGTCGGTGACCGTGGACCGGGTCGAGCATCCGGTCGAGACGTACGGCGTCCGGATCGAGCACGGCGGCCGCACGCTCGCGTACTCGGCCGACACGGCGCCTTGCGATCCGTTGATCCGCCTGGCATCGGGGGCCGATGCGTTCCTCTGCGAGGCCAGCTATCTCGACTCCGAGGACAACCCGCCCGGGCTGCA
>DASQPR010000091.1:0-4240 GCA_035643815.1 Micromonosporaceae bacterium
CGATCGCGGCGAAGCTGATCGCCTGATGGCTCAGGCGGTTGGCGGCGGCGTTGGCCACCGGACGGCGTGGTCGTGGCCGGCCGAGATCGGCCCGAAGCTCCCGGACCGGCAACCGCCCGGTGGCGAGCGACCGGCCCACGCGCCACACGCCCTTGAGATCCTCGATCGCCGTGGGCAGGACGTCCACGCGTGAGTCCGCGTCGTCGATCCAGTCAACCGGCACCTCGTGGATGCGCAACCCGGCCCGCTGTGCGAGGACGAGCAGTTCGGTGTCGAAGAACCAACCGCCGTCCTCCACGAACGGCAAGAGCCGGGCGGCGACGTCGGACCGGATCGCCTTGAAACCGCACTGAGCGTCGGAGAACCGTACGGCCAGGGCGCCCCGCAGCACGAGGTTGTAGCAGCGGGAGATGATCTCGCGCTTCGGCCCTCGTACGACCCGGGAGCCGCGCGCCAACCGAGTGCCGATCGCGACATCGGAGTGGCCGGAGATCAGCGGCGCCACGAGTGGCAACAGCGCGGCCAGGTCGGTGGACAGGTCGACGTCCATGTACGCGAGAACCGGTGCCGGCGACCCGGCCCACACCGTACGCAGTGCGCGACCGCGACCCTTGGCCGGGATGCGAACCACGGCAACGTACGGCAACGCCAGCGCGAGCTGCTCGGCGACGTACGGTGTCGCGTCCGTACTCGCGTTGTCGGCGATCGTGATCCGGAACGCGTACGGGAACGTGGCCGCGAGGTATCCGTGCAGCCGGCGTACGCACGGCCCAAGGTCGACCTCCTCGTTGTAGACGGGCACGACGACGTCGAGCACCGGCCGACTTGGATCGTGCGTCATCGCGATCGCTGTGTCGATTTCCATCGTCGGCCTCACTGTGCGGCCGCCGAGGTCAGGTCGTAGACCGTCTGGCCGCCAATGGTCGTCGCGGTGTAGTGCGACTGCACCCAGGACGCGATCTCGCTAGCGTCGGCGCTGCCACCGCTCTGGCCTCCGAAGCCGGAGCCGCCGATGAAGTAGTGGATCTGTCCGGCCGCCACCCAGTCCTCGAATTGGGCGAGCGTCGGCGCCGGGTCGCTGCCGTTGAAGCCGCCGATCGCCATCACCGGCTCGCCCGTCGCGAGCTGGAGGCCGGCCGCGTTGTTCGACCCGATCGCCGCCGCCACCCAGCGATAGGACGCCGCGTTAGCGGTGAGTGCCGACACGAGCGCGCTGCTCGGCGTGTTCGCGTCGAGAAGGCCACCGCCGCCACCACCTGTGCCAGCGCCCGCGCCGAGGCCGCCGAATCCGCCGGGGCCTGGGCTCGTTGCGGTCCCACCGTTCGCCGTGGAGCCGCCGATTGCCGACGACCCACCCGGTGCACCGCCGCCGATGCCACCGGGACCGCCGATGCCGCCACCGAAGGTGCCGGCACTCCCGGGACCGCCGGTGCTACCGGGCGCGCCATTGCCGCCGCCGAAGCGACCCTGACCGCCCGGACGGCCCCCGCCCGGACCACCGAGTCCGCCGGCGACGGCCGGTCCGGCCGATGGGATCGAACCGGTGTGTGCCGTGGTCGCGGTGTCCACGGCGTACGCCGCCGGACCGGCCAGGCCGATGACGAGCGCGACGGTCGCCACGACCAGCGCGATCCGCCGCCGCATGAAGCCGATGCCCAGCATGGTCGCGGCGACCGTCAGACCGGCACCGATGACCACGCCGGCGAGCCACGGGTGCCAGTTCGACGAGCGGCCGAGCAGGACGTACGCAGTGACCGCGGTAAGCGCAAGTGCGACCGCCAGCATCAGAGCGGCGAGCACCCGCCGTCGCAGCCGGAAGAGCGTGACCGTGCCGATGCCGACGAGCGCGCCGATCGCCGGGGCGAGAGCGACCGTGTAGTACGGATGGAAGATGCCGGCCATGAAGCTGAACACGGCCGCTGTGACGACCAACCAGCCGCCCCACAGCAGGTAGGCGGCGCGAAGCGTGTCGGTGCGAGGCGCCCGGCGGGTCACCCAGAGCCCGACGAGGAGCAGCAGCAGCGCCGCCGGCAGCAGCCAGGCCGTCTGCCCGCCGATGTCGCTGGAGAACAGCCGCGTCCAACCGGTCGACCCCCACATCGAGCCGGCGCCCGCGCCCCCACCGCCACCGCCTCCCCCGCCACCGACGCTGCCGGTCTCGTTGCCGCTCAAGCGGCCGAGTCCGTTGTAGCCGAACGCGAGCCCGAGCACGCTGTTGTCCTGCGATCCACCTATGTAGGGCCGGTCGGCTGCCGGGACGAGAGACACGATCGCGACCCACCATCCGGCTGCGACGACGAGAGCCACGCCCGCGGCCAGCAGTTGGATGATGCGCCGGCGCAGCGACGTCGGAGCGGCGATGAGGTAGACGAGCGCGAACGCCGGTACGACCAGCAGCGCTTGCAGCATCTTGGTCAGGAATCCGAAGCCGACCAGGACGCCGACCAGAAGCAGCCACTTCGTCGACGCCTTCTCCGCCGCGCGTGTGGTCGCGTAAGCCGCGCCGACCAGCAACAGCACCAGCAGCGCGTCGGGGTTGTTGAACCGGAACATGAGAACGGCCACTGGGGTCAGCGCGAACACGGCTCCCGCGATCAGCCCGGCGGCCGGGCCGGCCCAGCGCCGTACCGTCGCATAGAGCAGTCCCACGGCCGCTACCCCCTCGAGCGCCTGCGGCACGAGAATGCTCCAGGAATTGACGCCGAAGATGCGGGCGGAGATCTCCATGACCCACAGCGACGCCGGCGGCTTGTCGACGGTGATGAAGTTCGACGCATCCGACGAGCCGAAGAAGAACGCCTTCCAGCTCTTTGTGCCGGCCTGCACGGCCGCGCTGTAGAACGCGTTGGCCCAGCCCGAAGCGGACAGGTCCCACAGGTAGAGGATCGCCGTGCCGACGAGCAGGACGGCGACGGCCGGGCGCACCCACCGGGGGCGGTCGGCCGGCGCGGATTCGATGGCGGGCGAGTCGAGCGCGCCGGGTCGTCCCGTCGCGAGGGAAGGCTGCGTGATCGTCATGCCGCGAGCTTGTCGGCCTCGCTTACGACGGCCGTGTGACGACCCTGTGGGTTGGCTATGACCGTCGGCCGGGCCGACAGTAAGGGCTCAGGCGGGAAGCGTGACGGTGAACGCGGTCCGGCCGGGTCGGGACTCGACGGTCACCGTCCCGTCGTGCGCTTCGACCACGGCGGCGACGATCGCGAGGCCCAGCCCGGTGCTGCCGGCCGCACGGGATCGCGATGTGTCGCCGCGGGCGAAACGTTCGAACACGGCGGGCATCAGCGCCGTCGGGATGCCCGGGCCGTCGTCGGAGACCACGACGCGTACGGCGTCCGCCGAGCCCGGACGATCGGAGCCGTTCGCCGCCGCCGCGAGCAGTGTCACGGTGACGGTCGTTCCCGGCGGCGTGTGCGTCCGCGCGTTCGCGAGCAGGTTCGCGAAGACCTGGTGAAGTCGCGGTGCGTCGCCGGGGACCGTCACCGGCTCGTCCGGCAGCTCAAGCCGCCAGATGTGGTCGGGTCCGGCGACGTGCGCGTCCGACACCGCATCCACGACCAGCCTCGACAGGTCGACCGGCTCGTGTTCGATCGGTCGGCCCGAGTCGAGTCGCGCGAGAAGCAGCAGATCCTCGACGAGCGTCGTCATCCGGGCGGACTCCGACTCAACGCGGCGCATCGCATACGCCACGTCGTCGGGCACGAGATCATCCACCCGGCGCGTCAGTTCGGCGTAGCCACGGATCGCGGCCAACGGCGTACGCAGCTCATGGCTCGCATCGGCGACGAATTGCCGGACACGTGTCTCGCTCGCGTGGCGGGCGGCGAGGGCAGTGCCGACGTGCCCGAGGAGGCGGTTCAGCGCGGCGCCGACCTGGCCGACCTCGGTGCGGGCATCGGTGTCCCGGTCCGGTACGCGTTCGGACAATGCCACCTCTCCGCGATCGAGCTGCAGCTCAGACACTCGTACGGCCGTGGAAGCGACACGGTTCAGTGGCCGCAGCGTGCGGCGGATGATCGTCTCGCCGACCAGGCCGAGGCAGATCAGTCCGGCCAGCGCGACGAACGTCTCGGTCAGGGTGAGGCGCAGCAGCGTGTTGTTGACGTCGGCCAGTGGAACGCCGGCGACGATGGTTTCATTTGACGGTCCGGGCTGGGCCACGAGCCGGTAGTCGCCGAGGTCGCCGGACAGATCGCGGGTGACCGGCCGACCACTGGCCGGCACGGTGAGCAGTTGCGAGTTC
>DASQPR010000092.1:0-3035 GCA_035643815.1 Micromonosporaceae bacterium
CTGGAGGCCGCCGGCGCGTCGCTCCTCGACTTCACGAATTCAGGTCCGGTTGTGGGGCCGGAAGTCGTCCGCGCCGTTTCGATCCCGGTGCTGGGCGGATTCGGTGGCGGTCCTTGGCTCGACGGACGGGTACGCATGGCGCATGCCGCGATCGGGTACGCCGCGGGCGGCATCGACGACCCGCCGGACACGTACGCCAATGTCGCCCAGATCTCGTATGACGCGATCACGGCGTACGCCGACGATGTGCGGGCCGGACGGCAGATCCGGGGCGGCATCCCGATCGCGCCCGCGAGCTGACCGTGTCGACGGCCACGATCGACGGCATCGCCACGCGTTACGAGGTGGCCGGATCCGGTCCACCGCTGCTCATGTATTCGCCGGGCGGCTTCGACTCGCGGTTGGAGAACTGGTCCTCGCTCGGCATCTATCAGCGCATCGGCTTGGTGGCCGAGTTGACTCGCCACTTCACGTGCATCACGTTCGACCGGCGCGAGTCGGGCCGGTCCGGTGGCCGCGTCGAGCGGCTGGGTTGGGACGCGTACGTCCGGCAGGGCGTCGGTCTGCTCGACCACCTCGACATCGACCGGGCGCATCTGATGGGCGGCTGTGTCGGCTGTTCGTCGGTCGCGGCACTGGCGATCGCTCATCCCCATCGTGTACGCAGCATGGTGCTGTATTCGCCGGCCGGCGGCGCCCGATACCGGATGGCCCAGCATGCGCGATTCGCCGATCACGCGGCCTTCGTCCGGTCGGCGGGACTCGATGGCGTGGTGGATCTGGTGCGGTCGCACGATCTCGGCTTCACAAAGGATCCGCGGGTCGGCCCGTGGGCGACCGTGATCCGGACGGACAGCACGTTCGCGGACGGCTATGCACAACTCGATGCGCAGCGATATCTGTCGACGGTCGCTGGCATCGCCCGGGTGATGTACGACCGCGATACGGTGCCGGGCGCCGAGCCCGAGGATCTGATGGCGCTGGACGTGCCGGCGCTGATCGTCCCCGGCCAGGACGCATCCCACGCCACATCGGCCGCCCGATACCTCGACGAGTGCCTACCCCGTTCGGACTATTGGGACGTCCCGGTCAGCGCCCAGACCGCCGGCACTGCGCCGGCGCGTGTCGTGGAATTCCTTGCCAACCATTGAGCAACGGCCGGCGACGGCGACGCTGAACGACCAACGGCGAGGCAACGCCTGCACGCGCTGGCCGCGCCCTTAGCCGGAATGGCCACAGGACCTATGCTCCAGGGCCGCGATCTGGTCGAGCCGATCCTGATGACGGCCGCCCTTGAACGCGGTCGTCAGCCAGACATCGGTCAGCTCCTCGGCCAGTTCTGGCGCGACGACCTTGGCCCCGATCACCAGAACGTTGGAGTCGTTGTGAGCACGGGAGATCTCCGTGGTGAAGCGGTCGTGGCACAGCCCCGCCCGTACCCCTCTTATCTTGTTGCACGCGATGTGCTCGCCCTGACCGCTGCCCCCGACCACGATGGCGCGGTCGGCGCGGCCGTCCACCACTCGATCGCAGACGTCGGCGCAGAGCGGCGGATAGTCGATGACGTCGTCCGCGGCGCCGAACCCACCGCGGTCATCGACCTCGTGGCCCGCGGCGGTCAGGCGATCGATGAGGCGAGCCTTGAGGGCGAGACCGTTGTGGTCGGCCGCGATGGCGATGCGCATGGATCTACCTCCCCAAGGAATACAACGGCGCGGCGGCTCAGGCGACCAGATCGGTTGTGCCGGCGGCGAAAAGCTCATCGACCGCGGGCCGTTCGTCGAGGATGTGCTGGCTCACGGCGTGCCCGATGAGCTCCTCGATGACCAGACGATTCGGTTCGATGCCGTACGGAAGCGGATCCGCGCCGGTGATGTCCATGAGCCGCTGGTTCATCACGTCGGTCGACGTCAATGGCGTGATCTCGCCCGCGCGCAACGCGGCCAGGTAACGGTTTTTGGACTCGGCGAAGGCGCCGAACAGATCGGCCGCGAGATCGGGGTGGGCGGCGAGTAACTCGTCCTTGACGACGATGAGATGGTTGATCGGATAGTGGCCGCGCGTCGCCAATGCGTTGTAGCCGGCGTCGTCCGCGTCCGGGATGAGCCGTGCGACGTCCGGGTGGTCGGTCTCCACGCCGATCGCGGCGGCCAGGTCGCCCGAGATCAGCAGGTCAGTGAGGTTGGCGCCGGACGGCATCGGAACGACGTTCGCCGGCGCCTGGTATTCGGCCACGTGCTCGTCCCCGGACAGCACCCAGGTGATGCGGTCGAGGTCGACCCCATACTCGTCGTGCAAGATGCCGCGCGCCCACACTCCGGTGGTCACCGTGTAGCCGCGGTTGACGCCGACGCGGCGGCCCTCGAGATCCTTCGGATGGCGGATGCCGGCGTTCGTGTTGACGGCTATCGCACCATGGTGGAAGCCACGCACCAGAAAGATGGGCAGCGCGGTGAACGGCTTCCCGTACGCCCGCGCGCACATGTACGTCGTGATCGCCATCTCGGTCACGTCGAATTCGAGCCCTCGAACCATGCGGCGAAACGCATTGACGAGAACGGGCACCTCTTCGAAGTCGAGGCGGAAATGTTTCGGCGTCACCTCGCCGGCCTTGAGTGCTCGGTTGTTCCCCTGCGTCCGGGTCACCGTCGTGAGGCTCATCGTCGACATCGGGCATCCCCTCCCAGGACTCGGCCGTCGTGCGCGGATCGGGGTTCGGGCTCGGATCGACCCGTGGACCGATCGACCCGTAGACCGCCGGCAAGGTAGGATAGCAAATTGTTAGACCATTGTGAGCACGGGATCACGCAGGGGAGCATTCATGGCGGGCAGTGTGCTGGCGGCGGTCCGAACGGCGCCCGGCCGAACCGAGTTTCGTGAGTTCCCCATGCCCGACATTCCCGATGACAGCGCCCTCCTTCGGGTCGAGGTAGCCGGGATCTGCGGCACCGACGTCAAGATGTACGGCAAACCGCCATACGCGGATCCCGTCATCATGGGTCACGAAAACATCGGCGTGATCGAGCGCGCCGGAC
>DASQPR010000093.1:0-2024 GCA_035643815.1 Micromonosporaceae bacterium
ATGCTGACCGCGCTGCTCACGTGGGCCGGCGGCCACGTCGACGTGGTCGACCGCAACGGCGACCGGTTGCCGACCGCCGGCGCATTCGGTGCGACGCGGACCGCGACCGCGATCGCCGACCTCGACCGTGACGGGTGGAGCGTCGCCGTGGATGCCACCGGCAATCCGACCGCGATTGCCGAGGCACTGGCGCACGTCCGCAAGACCGGGCGCCTCGCGCTCCTCGGCATCGGCGGCTCAAACGCCACGTTCCCGTTCGCGCCGTTTGACGTTGTCGCTCGCGAACTGACCATCGTCGGCGTCAATTCCGTCCGGCACAGCTTCGGTCGGGCCGCGCGGCTCCTCGCCGACGATCGGATGCCGGCCGGTCTGTTGCACGGGCCGCCGGTGCCGCTCGTCGAGACGGCGATCGCGTTCGAGCAAACCCGGGCCGCGCTCGGCCTGAAGACACGCATTGCGGTAGGAGGCGCGCAATGAAGGCCGTGTATTACGACGAGCCGCGCCGGTGGCGCCTGGCGGAGCTGCCAGACCCGGAACCGGGCCCACACGACGTCCGCCTGCGCGTCCGCGCGGCCGGGATGTGTGGCACCGACGTGCATTTGCACGAAGGGGAGTTCGGTCACGTTTACCCGCTCGTTCCCGGCCACGAGATCGTCGGTGAGATCGACAAGGTGGGCGACGAGGTCACCGACCGGCAGCCCGGTCAGCTCATTGCGCTCGACAACATGATCGCCTGCGGCCTGTGCGACATGTGCCGTCGCGCCCGGCCGGCACACTGCCGATCGCTTCGTGCCATGGGTGTCTTCGAGGCCGGCGGCTTCGCCGAGTACCTCATCGCACCGGCCGGAAAGTGCCATCCCGTCGATGACCTCGGGGCGGACGTCGCCGTCCTGACCGAACCCACCGCGTGTGCAATGCACGGTCTGGACATCCTCGACCCGACCCCCGGAAGCGATGTGCTCATCATGGGTGCCGGTCCAACCGGACTGCTGCTGACCCAGCTTCTCCTGCATACCGGAGCCGCACGAGTGACAGTCGCCGCGCCAACACCGTTCAAGCTGGCTCTGGCGGCCGGTTATGGCGCACAGCCAGTTCCGATCGAACGAGGTGCCACCGTGGAAACGCTCGCGACCTTACATCAAATCGCGCCCGACGGGTTCGATGTCGTCGTCGACGCGACCGGATCGACCGACATTCTCGCGCTGTGCCCGCCGCTGACCGCCGTCGGTGGCACCGTGCTGGTCTACGGCGTGACCGCGGAGGATGCGAAGTGGCCGATCAGTCCGTACGACGTGTTCCGTCGTGAGATCACCATCAAGGGATCGTTCTCCCAGGCGTACAGCTTCGATCGCGCACTGCGCGTGTTGCGATCCGGCCGGCTGGACACCGCCGGCATCGTGACGCATCACTTCGGCCTGAACGAGTACGAAGCCGCCCTCGACGCCGTACGCAACGATCCGTCGTGCCTCAAGGCCGTTCTGCGCCCCTGACTTCGGAGGTCCTGCCATGCCGTTCATAGACATGCCCGTCGCGGAACTCCGTACATACCGTGCGGCGACGGACGCACCGCCGGATCTTTCGACTTTTTGGGACCAGACCCTGTCCGAGGCGGCCGCTATCCCGTTGGATCCAAGCTTCGAGCCGGTCCAGGCGCGGCTTGGCACGCTCGATGCCTACGATGTGACGTTCACCGGCTATGGCGGTCAGCGTGTGCGCGGTTGGCTGCGAGTGCCGGCCCGGCGCGATGGTCCGCTGCCGTGCGTGGTGCAGTACATCGGGTACGGCGGTGGTCGAGGATTGGCCCACGAGAACCTGCTCTGGGGGGCGGCCGGCTACGTGCATCTCGTGATGGACACCCGTGGCCAGGGCTCACAGAGCACGGCCGGCGACACTGGCGATCCGGTGTTTTCCGGCCCGGCGCATCCGGGATTCATGACGCGCGGGATCCTCGACCCGACCGAGTACTACTACCGGCGGCTGTACGTGGATGCCGTTCGTGCCATCGACGCGGCACGAGCCAATGC
>DASQPR010000094.1:0-2505 GCA_035643815.1 Micromonosporaceae bacterium
GTGACCTGGATCCGCGGCGACGCCGACCTCATCGTGTCCGACACGTCGATGTTCGATCTCGCCCAGCTCGGCTGCCTCGGTCTGGTGCCGGGCTGGCCAGGTGCGGACGAGTGCCCACCCCAGCCGATGGTCACCCAGACACGGCACGTGCTGGAACGCTATGCGGCTGGCGGCGGCTCGTACCGTGAGATCGTCTTCACGGCGTGCGGCCACTCACCTCACATCGAACAGCCGGCCAACTTCGCAGCCATCCTGGCCGACGTCGTCGCCCAGGTCCGCTGATCACCATGACGACTTCTCGGGCAGGCTTGATACCTATTCGTTAGATATCTAATCTATCGAGATGAAGATAAGCCTCAGCATCACCAACTTCTCGTGGCCCGGTCCACCCAGCGACATCGGCGAGCATCTCGCGACGACGGCACGTGCGGCCGAAGCGGCCGGCCTCGATACGGTGTGGGTCGCCGATCACCTGATCCAGGCCGACCCGGCCAGCCGGCCCGACGAGCCAATGCTGGAGGCGTACACCACGCTCGGTTTCCTCGCCGGGCAGACGCGCACGATCGGCCTGGGCACGATGGTGACGGGCGCAACCTTCCGCGCTCCGGCTCTCCTTATCAAGGCGGTCACCACGCTCGATGTGCTGTCCCGAGGTCGGGCCTGGCTCGGCATCGGCGCGGGATACCAGACCAGTGAAGCCAGCGCCATGGGTCTGGACTCGCCGTCTACGTCGCAACGGTTCGACGTGCTGGCCGACACCATCGATATCGCGAACCGCATGTGGAGCGGCGATCAGTCGGCATTCCACGGCCGGCGGCACCATCTCGATCATCCAATCGGTAGCCCGCTGCCGGTGAGCCGGCCACGCCCGCGGCTGCTCATTGGTGGCACCGGCGAGCGTCGTACGCTTCGCTTGGTCGCCCAGCACGCCGACGCGTGCAACCTGTTCGATATCCCGGACGGCGGGGTCACCGTTCGCCGCCAACTGTCGATCCTGGGCCAACACTGCGCCGACATCGGTCGCCCGGTCGAGGAGATCGAGAAGACGATCAGTACGGCCCTGTCGCCCCACGAGCCGGCGTCCCGGTTCGTCGACCACTGCGGCTCGCTTGGCGAGGCCGGCATCGATCACGTCGTCGTCATCACCCGTGGAATGCCCTGGACGGACGAGGCCATCGACACGCTTGGCACCGCAGCCGGCCAACTCAAGGCGGCCTGAATGGACGTCATGCGCGTTCCCGGTCCACCGGGACCGCCCGCGCAGATGCCCATCGGCATGCTGGTCGCCCGGGTCGGCAAGGCACTCGACCGAGCCTTCGACGATGCTCTCGCCGCTGCCGGCGGAACCCGACCGGTCTGGCTGATCCTGCTCGCGGTCAAATCCGGAGCGGGTACGACCCAGACCACGCTGGCCCGGCACGTCGGCATCTCCGGACCAACTCTCATCCACCATCTCGATCGGTTGGAATCGACTGGGCTGGTTGCTCGTACCCGTGATCCGGCGAACCGGCGCCCATACACGATCACACTCACCCCGGCCGGCGACGAACTATTCATCCGCCTGCGCGACGCCGCGGTCGCGTTCGACCGCCGGTTACGCAATGGAATCAGCGACCGACGGATCGCCGATCTGCGTCGCGCACTTACCGCTCTGAGCGACAACCTCGTCAGCACAGAATCGGCGGCCCAGCCGTCATGAGCACCTCGCGACATGTGTCAATCGGCGCCGCCGGTCCCACCGTGGCCGCTGGCATGGCAGCAATCACGTGACACCGACCTCCGGCGAGCCGGCCGCGACCGGGTGATCGTCGGCGTGGGCGATGCGGGTGAGCTCGCGCCAGAGCAGGACGACGAACACGGCCGAGCCGACGAACGCGAACCAGAAGGGTGCCGTCACACCGTAGTGGCTCGCCAGGACACCGCCGATTGCCGAGCCGATGACGAGGCCGCCGAACGTTCCGATCGAGTTGACGCTGTTGACACGGCCCTGCAGTTGCGTCGGCACGGCGCGTTGACGCACGGTGATCGAGGTGGTGCCCCAGACAAACGTGTGCGCACCGAACACAAAGAAAATCGACGAGGCGACCCACGGCGAGGTCGTAACGGCCAGCCCGAGATGAGTGAACGTTTCGATGATCAGTCCGGCGCGCATCACATTGCCCAGGCTGACCCGGCGGGTGATCCATCCGTACAAGGCGATGCCGAGCAGGCCGCCGGCCGCCGAGACCGTAGTGAGTAGGCCGAATCCCACTGCACCGAGGCCGAGACGCTGCTGCGCGTACAGCACGAGGATTGACCAGGCCGCACCGAACGTCACGTTGAAAATGAGAATGGTGAGCACGAGGGTACGAACCGCCGGATGCCGGACCGTCCACCGCACCCCTTCGACGATGTCGTCGCGCAGGCCCGACACGCCCGCCGCGGCTGCGCCGGGCTCGACCGTCGGCAGCGCGACCTTCGAGACCAGCGCCACGCCGGCCGCTACGAGCACCATCTCCGTTGCGA
>DASQPR010000095.1:0-10477 GCA_035643815.1 Micromonosporaceae bacterium
AACGTTGCGGCCGACGAGCGCGGCGAGCACGACGACGATCCCGGCGACGATCGAGATGATCGAAAATGCGAGGTTTGCGTGCAAGCCGAAGACCCACGGGAGGCTGTGCTGCTGGAAGGCGGGGGTGCCCTTCGTCTTGACGAAAGCAACGATGCCGAAGATCAGGATGTAGAGCCCGGCCAGCGTAGCCAGGAAGCGATAGAACGTCCGCAGTGGATGATTGACCGGAATGTGTGACATCGCACCCTCTTGACCTCGTCCAGCGCCCGCGCGCCGCGTTCGACAGGCATTGTCGCGCACCGCTTGACGGTCGCGCCGCCGACCCCGTCCCAGCGTGATCTCAGCCGTCGCCCGCGCGTTCGGCCGCGGCCAGCCAGGCGTCCTCGACCGCGGCTTTCTCGGAATCGATCACGCGAAGCTGGGCGTCCAACTCGGTGATCCGCGCGTAGTCGGTCGCGTGTTCAACCATCTCCGCGTGCACCTTTTCGGACCGTTCGGCCAGGCGGTCGAGAGTGCGTTCGAGGCGCGCGACCTCCTTGCGCGCCGTCCGCGCCTCGGCCGCAGTCGGTCCGCTTTCCGATCCACGGGTACGCGCGTCGGACGGGCGCTCCACGACAGTCGCGCTGGTCGCGGCCGTCGCGGCCGTTTCACCCGGCGCCCTGCGGAGTGCGGCGCGGGCCAGATACTCGTCCACCCCACCGGGGAGGTGGACGAGCCGTCCATCGCCGAACATGCCGTACACGTGATCCGTGACGCGCTCGACGAGGTAGCGGTCGTGGCTCGCGATGACCATCGTGCCCGGCCAGGTGTCGAGCAGATCCTCGAGCGCGGCGAGCGTGTCGGTGTCGAGGTCGTTCGTCGGCTCGTCGAGCAGCAGCACGTTCGGCTCCCCGGCCAGCAGCCGGAGCATCTGCAGGCGACGGCGCTCGCCGCCAGAGAGGTCCGCGACCGGCGTCCAGACCCGGCGGTCGGTGAAACCGAACACCTCGGCCAGTTGCGACGCGGACAGCTCCCGGTCTCCCAGCTTGACCCGCTTGGCGACCTGCTCCACCGCTTCCAGCAGGCGCAGGTCACCGGGCAGCTCGGTGAGTTCCTGGGACAGGAACGCCGACCGTACGGTCTGGCCACGTGTGATCCGGCCGCCGTCCGGTTCGCGTACGCCGGCGAGGAGGCGCAACAACGTGGACTTGCCGGCTCCGTTGGCACCGACGATCGCGAGCCGGTCGCCCGGCCCGACGTGCCACGTAAGGTGGGTCAGCAATTCCTTATCGCCGGCTCGCAAAGTCACGTCGTCCAGGTCGTACACCTGCCGCCCGAGTCGCGCGGTCGCGAGACGCGCGAGTGACACGGTGTCCCGGGGCGGCGGCACGTCGGCAATCAAAGCGTTGGCGGCATCGATCCGGAAGCGAGGCTTGCTCGTCCGGGCCGGCGGTCCGCGCCGGAGCCAGGCGATCTCCTTACGCAGCAGATTCTGGCGCCGCGCCTCGGTGTCGTTCGCCACCCGGATCCGCTCCGCCCGCGCGAGCATCCACGCGGCGAAGCCGCCCTCGTACCCCCGCACGGTCTGATCGGCGACCTCCCACGTGCTCGTCGTGACCGCGTCGAGAAACCACCGGTCGTGAGTGACGACGGCGAGCGCGCCGCGCCGGCCCAGGAGATGTTCGGCGAGCCAGGCAACGCCCGCGACGTCGAGGTGGTTCGTCGGTTCGTCGAGAACGAGGAGGTCGCAGCCGCGGACGAGAAGGGCGGCGAGCGCGACCCGACGGCGCTCGCCCCCGGACATCGGGCCGACCGGAGCGTCCAGACCGAGGTATGGCATGCCCAACCCGTCGAGGACCGTACGGACGCCCGCGTCTCCGGCCCACTCGTGCTCGGCCGCGAACTCCGCCGGTTGCCAGGCGTCCCCGATGACCACGTCCCGTACGGTCAGCTCAGGCGCGAGATCGAGCTGCTGCGGCAGCGACAGCACCCGCAGATCGCGGCGGTGCGTGACGCGGCCGGAATCCGGCTCCTCCGCCTTCGTGAGCAACCGGAGCAGCGTCGACTTGCCGGCTCCGTTCAGCCCGACGACGCCGACGCGGTCCGAATCGTCTAGCCCGATCGACACGTCCACGAGGAGCGGGCCGGTCGTGCCGTACGCCTTGGATACCCGGTCGAGGTTGACGATATTGGCCATCAGACAGTCTCCCGTCGCGGCCGACGGTGACGCGTCACAGCACCCGTGCTCCCGCCACTGGGCCGGTGACGGCCAGAGCGGCTCGGCACACCGGCGAGTCGGTCAACTCGCTGGCCACGGCGGCTGCCTGGGCCGCGTTGCGCGCGAGGAACAGACATGTCGGCCCGGAGCCGGAGACCATGCCGGCCAATGCACCAGCCGCCATGCCAGCGCCGAGCGTGTCGGCGAGTTCCGGGCGGAAGTGCAGCGACGCGACCTGCATATCGTTGCCGAGTGCGGCGGCGAGGATCGCCGGATCCCGCTGCCGCAGCGCGGACATGAGTTCGTCGGGTGGCCCGAGGGGCTCAGGCGCGATCAGCGCGGCCCGTTGCCGGTCGAGTTCCCGATAGACGGCCGGTGTTGACAAGCCTTCGGACGCGGTCGCGATGACCCAGTGCCAGATGGCCGGACGGGCGAGGACCGGGCTGATGGTTTCGCCGCGGCCGGTGCCGAGCGCCGTGCCGCCGAGCACGAGGAACGGCACGTCCGATCCGACCTCGGCGGCCAGATCCGCGAGCTCGTCGCGGCTCATACCGGTGCCCCAGAGGGCGTCGCACGCGACGAGCGCGGCGGCCGCGTCGGCGCTGCCGCCGGCCAGGCCGCCGGCGATCGGAATCTGCTTGCGCAGGTGTAGCCGTGCCAGGGCCGGCACGCCGGCCGCCTTGGCCAGGACATGCGCCGCCCGGATCACCAGGTTCGTGTCGTCGAGCGCCAACTCGCCGGCGCCCTCGCCTTCCATCGTCAGCGTCAGCTGGTCGCCCCGCCGCGCACTGACCTCGTCGTAGAGCGAGATGGCGTGATAGACGGTGGTCAGCTCGTGATAGCCGTCGTGTCGGATCGGGCCGACACCGAGATGCAGGTTGATCTTCGCGGGTACGCGTACCCGGACCGGCCCGGACGCACCCAGCCGCGGGCGGCCGGTCTCCTCGGCGTTGAGCGGCTCGGTCACCAGGTCAACCTTCCATCTTCTCGGGTCATGCGGCGTTGCATTGCTCGGGGCCTGCCCCGGGTCGAGTCATGCGCGGTCGAATCTGATGCGGCCGCATCATGATGCGGTCGAATCATGCGGTCGAGTCGCGGGGCGGCGCCGGAGCGGACATGTGCGGCTCGTGCCGTTTGATCGCGCGCGCCGCCCGCGGCCGGATCGTCGGCTCGGGCGGTGGCGCGATCACTCGGCGGGTCACACCGGCGGCGGCAATCGCCGCGAACTCGTCCACCGTCAGCGTCTCACCTCGGCTGACCGGGTCGACACCGGCCGCCACGAGGATGTCGGCCGCCAACGATGCGCCGCCGGCCCATCCGGCCAGCGCGGCTCGCAACGTCTTGCGTCGCTGAGCGAACGCGGCGTCGACGACCTCGAACGTCGGCAGCCGATCCGCGTCGGCCGGCGGGTCGTGGTGGTCGAACGCGACGAGTCCGGAGTCGACGTTCGGCACCGGCCAGAACACGCTCGGCGGCACCCGACCGGCCTGCCGGGCCGTGGCGTACCAGGCGAGTTTCACGCTCGGGATGCCGTACGTCTTCGACCCCGGCGCCGCGGCCAGCCGGTCGGCGACCTCTCGCTGGACCATGACGAGCCCATGCCGCAAACTCGGCAGCTCGGCCAGCAGGTGAAGCACGACCGGCACGGCGACGTTGTAGGGCAGGTTCGCGACGAGTGCCGTCGGTGCGCCGACCAGGAAGTCGCTGGCGCCGACCTTCATCGCGTCGCGCCGCAACACGGTCAACCGGTCGGCGACGGCCGGGGCACGCGTCGCAACCGTCGCCGGCAACGCACCGGCCAGCGCCGGATCGATCTCGACGGCGTACACGTGCGCCGCCGCCGCTACCAGCCCGAGTGTCAGCGATCCGAGTCCGGGGCCGACCTCGACCACGACGTCGTCGGGCGTGAGGTCGGCGGTCGCAACGATCCGGCGCACGGTGTTCGGGTCGTGGACGAAGTTCTGCCCGAGAGTCTTGGTCGGACGGATGCCCAACTCGGTGGCCAACCGCCGGACATCGGCCGGACCAAGCAGGGACGGCGAACCGCTCATTGCCACGGACCGAAGACCCGCTCGCCGGTGGCCGAGATGCCGGCGCACAGCTCATCGACACCCCGACCGGTTGCCTCGGCCAGCCCGCGAATCGTGAGCGGGATCAGGTAAGGGGCGTTCGGCCGTCCCCGGTACGGCATCGGCGTCAGATAGGGCGCATCCGTCTCGACCAGCAGCTGATCGAGCGGCGTGATCCGAGCCGCGTCTCGCAGCGCGGTGGCATTCTTAAACGTCACCGTGCCGGCAAAGCTCAGTACGTACCCACGGCGTACGCATTCGGTCGCGAACGCAGCGTCGCCGGAGAAGCAGTGCAGCACGACGACGTCCGGCGCGCCTTCCTCGTCCAGCACGCGCAACACATCCGCGTGAGCGTCCCGATCGTGGATCATGAGAGGCTTTCCGAACCGCTTCGCCAGGGAGATGTGCGCGCGAAAGCTCGCTTCTTGCGCCACTCGACCGTCGTCGCCGGTCCGGAAGGTGTCGAGCCCGGTCTCGCCGATCGCCCGTACCCGCGGCTCGGCGGCCAGACCCTCGATAACCCGCAGCGCCTCGTCCAGCTCGGCCGGCGCGGACGCCGCGAGCCGGGGCGCTTCATTCGGATGCAGCGCGACCGTCGCGACCACCGACGCGTGGTCGGACGCGAGCGCGACGCTCCAACGCGACGACGGCACGTCACAACCGACCTGGACCATCCGCGTCACGCCCACGGCGGCCGCCGCCGCGATCTGCGCCGCCGGATCGCCCCCGACGATGTCGAGGTGCGTGTGGCTGTCCAGCGCCGGCACCCCGAGCGGCTCGGGCCCGGGTGGGAACTCGCCCGCGCGACGATGGGCCGCGCGGACCGCACGGGAATCGGTGTCGGTCATCGCTCCATCGATCATTGCGGTGCGCCCAGGCGGGCCAGCTCCTCCTCGACGATGGACGGGTCGAGCTTGCGGAACACCGGCTTGGGCGCCTGCAGCGGCGTACCCGCCTCGATCGCGACGTGCTCCCACCGCGCGCCCTGGGCGTAATCGCCGGTCAGGATCGGGTATGCCGGTCCGCCATCGAGGTCGTCGACCTCATGGATGCCGGGCATCGGCGCGTGTACGCCGGTGCCGCCGAGCAGCTCGTGAATCTGCTGGGCCGCGTGCGGTAGAAACGGCGTCAGCAACGTGTTGCAATCCTTGATCGCCTGGAGCGCCACGTGCAGGATTGTGCCCATCCGCTCCGGATCGTCTTTGAGCTTCCACGGCGCCTGGTCGGACAGGTATTTGTTCGCCTCGCCGACGATCCGCATCGCCTCGTTGATGGCGGCCTTCTGGCGATGCCGCGCGATCAGGCCTCCGACCTGGTCGAACCCACCGCGTACGGTCTCCAGCAGCGCTTCATCCGCGGCCGTCAGCGGGCCGGCCGCCGGAACCGCGCCGAAGTTCTTGGCCGCGATCGAGATCGTACGGTTGACCAGGTTGCCCCACCCGGCCACCAGCTCGTCGTTGGTGCGACGGACGAACTCGGCCCAGGTGAAGTCAGTGTCCTGCGCCTCCGGGCCGGCCACCGCGATGAAGTAGCGCAGCGCGTCCGCGTCGTAGCGCTCGAGGAAGTCGCGAACATAGATCACGACCGACCGGGACGACGAGAACTTCCGCCCCTCCATCGTCAGGAATTCGCTCGACACCACCTCGGTTGGCAGCGCCAGCTCGCCGAACGCACCCGGCTTGCCGCCCTTGGCGCCCTCGCCGTTGTAGGCGAGCAGCTCGGCCGGCCAGATCTGTGAGTGGAAGGTGATGTTGTCCTTGCCCATGAAGTAGTAGGACCGGGCGCCATGCTTGTCGTCGGCGGTGCCGGTCTCGATCGGGGTCTCACCACCGGACACCTCCGGCGACCACCACCGCTTCCACGCCTCGTCGTCACCGGTACGCCGGGCCCACTCGATCGACGCCGACAGGTAACCGATAACGGCGTCGAACCACACGTACAGCCGCTTGGCCGGGTTGTCTTCCCAGCCGGGCAGCGGCACTGGGATGCCCCAGTCGATGTCGCGTGTCATCGCCCGCGGCCGGATGTCGTCGAGCAGGTTGAGCGAGAACCTCAGCACGTTCGGGCGCCAGTCCGTGCGCGTACGCAGCCAGGCGCCCAGCGCGGCGGCCAGCGCCGGCAGGTCAAGGAAGAAGTGCTCGGTCTCGATGAACTCCGGCGTCTCGCCGTTGATCCGGCTGTGCGGGTTGATCAGGTCGATCGGGTCGAGCTGGTTACCGCAGTTGTCGCACTGGTCGCCGCGCGCGCTGTCGTAGCCGCAGATCGGACACGTTCCCTCGATGTAGCGGTCGGGCAGCGTACGCCCGGTCGACGGCGAGATCGCACCCTGCGTCGTCTCGGCGATCATGTACCCGTTCGCGTACACACCCTTGAACAGTTCCTGCGCGACGGCGTAGTGGTTGCGAGTCGTCGTACGAGTGAATAGGTCGTACGACAGCCCGAGCGCGTGCAGATCCTCGACGATCATGCGGTTGTACCGGTCGGCTAACTCCCGTGGGCTGACGCCTTCCTTTTCGGCCTGCACCAGGATCGGCGTGCCGTGTTCGTCGGTGCCCGACACCATGAGCACGTCGTGACCGGCCATCCGCATGTACCGGCTGAACACGTCGGAGGGCACCCCGAAGCCGGAAACATGACCGATGTGACGCGGACCGTTGGCGTAGGGCCAGGCGACCGCGGCGAGAACGTGACTCATGGGAGCCAACTCTATCCATGCGGCACCGCGCCTGTTGCTGCGTGTCACCCGCCCCCACGCCCGAAACGTCCAAATTCTTGCTCGACACGCTCCGTCGATACCGGCCGTATCCGGACAGACGGTGTCCAATGAACGCGTGAGCGGTGCCAAACCCACGACGCCGGAGGCCATCACGGCCGAGCCGGACAGCAAGCACGACGGGGACAAGCGGCGGACCCGCCGGCAAGGCGGCGCGTCATCGCCACCGCCCGGTGCCGACACGGCCTGGTGGACCCAGGACGGGGGTACGCATACCGCGGCGCACCCCACGTCGACAGCGCCGTCGGAGCGTCCCGCGCCGGACATCCCGGCGCCCACCATCGCGCCGGAGGCGGCCGACTCGACAACAGCGGAAGAACCGGCATCGGACGTATCCCCATCCCGGAACGTACGGCCGACACGACGCCGCGGTCCCCGCCCGACCAAAGTCCCGACCGACCGGCCGACCAGATCGCGACGGCCGAAATTGAGCGACTCGAGCGACTCGAGCGACTCGGTCGGCCCGGCCACCGCCGTGGAACCGGCCGTCGAACCGCTCATCGAACCGGCCGTCGAACCGGCCGGGGAGTCAGTCGTCGAACCGGCCGTCGCCGGTGTACCGGCCGACATCGACTCCGTGGAACCGGCCGACATCAACACCGCCGAGCAGGCGGAGTCAGCTGAGCCGGCAACGTCCGTCGACGCACCCGCCGCCAGCGAGGCCGTCGAGCACCTGGACTTGGCCGCGTCCACCGAGCCGGCGCCCATGGACGAGTCCACCGAGCCGGCTGCTGTCGTCGACGTGGCGGACGGGGGATCCACTGACGACGGCGCTCTCGACGAACTCATCAATCGTGAGTCGGCGGCTGACGACGCATTCCCTGACGAACCGCCCGCCGACGAACTCCTTGCCAACGAACCGCTTGCCAACGAACCGCTTCCCGACGAACCGCTTGCCAACGAACCGCTTCCCGACGAGCCAACCGGTGTCGAGCCGGTGGGCGAGCCCTCGGCGGCGGCCCTTGAGCCCGACTCGGCCGAGTCGGCCGAATCGTCGCCCGCGGTCCCCGAGTTGGCGCCGATCCAGCCGTCCGGCGGCGAGCCGGACGATGAGCCCGCCGATATTGATACCGCGATGAATCCAGGCGAGCCCGCCACGGGCCAGGATGCCGCGTTCCCGATGTCCGCGACGATCGTCGCGGACGGTGACTTCGTCGACGAGCCGGAGTTCGCCGTACCCGATATCGGCGCGCCCGCATCGACGCGCCGCAACGCGCCCGACACCGGGTTTCCCATCCGGACGGTACCGGCGCGACCGCCGACGCGGCGCGGGCCGACACCCGCGCTGACCACGCCACCGCCGGCATTCCGGCGGGCACGACCGACGCCCGTACCGATCCAGGCTCCCGCGCGCAGCGACGTCCTCGGTGACCTCTGGGGCGGCGATTCCGATCGGGTGCCCGGCGCGCTCGCTCCGGCCCGCCGACGGCAGCCGGTCCAGACGGGCCGGCCACATCGGCACCGCAAGGCGCCGCGCCGCCCCGCGTTCGGGCTGCCGGCGCTGCTCGTCTTCGCGCTCGCTGCCGCGTTCTTCGCCTGGGTGAGCGCCACGCCGCTGCTGCTCACGGCCGGCCACGGAAGCCGCGGCGTCGCGACGGTGGCGACATGTTCGGTGCACGGCATCGACCGCAGTTGCGCCGAGTTCGTCGCGGCCGACAAGAGTTTCAGCGCCGCGGTCACGTTGCTCGGTCCCGCGTCGGCCCACGCGAGCGCCGGGCAGAAGCTCGACGCGCAGATGGTGTCGCGCGGGTCCAACCTGGCCTACGCCGGGAACAACACCGATCTGCTGCTGCACTGGATACCCGGCGTCGTGCTGCTCATCCTCTGCGGCTTCGGCATCGCATGGGCGACGGGAGCGCTCCGGTTGGTGGGTCGCCGGACTCGCACGCTAGCGCTGCTGGGGAGCTTCGGCGGCCCGATCCTGCTCTTCGCCGGCATGCTCGCCTACGCCTGGTAGGCCGGCCGGCGGTCCGACCTCAACGCGCCGAGCCAACCACGAGGTTGTAGAGCTCGCGACGGCCGGTCGCGTACGCCGTTGCGACGTCGGCGATCGCATCCTTACGCGACGCACCGGCCGCCTGTCGGTCGGCCACGGCCGCGAGCAGCGTCTCATCGGTCGGCCGTTCGGTGATCGGGTCGACGCCGGCCACCACGATGGTGATCTCGCCGCGCGGGTCGCCGGCGGCCGCCCAATCGGCCAGCTCGGCCAAGGCGCCGCGGCGCACCTCCTCGTACGTCTTGGTCAGTTCCCGGCATACGGCCGCCGATCGGTCGGCGCCGAACGCCCCGACAAGGTCGGCGAGGCTGGCGGCCAGCCGATGGGGAGCCTCGAAGAACACCATCGTGCGTTCCTCACCGGCGAGCTTCGCGAGGCGTGCCCGTCGTTCGGACGGCTTGCGGGGCAGGAACCCCTCGAAACAGAAGCGGTCGGAGGCGAGGCCGGACACCGCGAGCGCGGTGGTCACGGCACTCGGGCCGGGCGCGACCGTCACCGGCACTCCCGCGTCGATGGCCGCGCGTACGAGCCGGAAGCCCGGATCGGAGACGCTGGGCATGCCGCCGTCGGTGACGACCGCGACGATCAGCCCGTCCCGCAGAGCTTGGGCCAACTCGGGGGTACGGCGTTCCTCATTGCCCTCGAAGTAGCTGACCACCCGACCAACGACCACGATGCCGAGATCACGCGCCAGGCGGGCGAGACGGCGGGTGTCTTCGGCGGCCACGACATCGGCGGTCGACAATGTGTCACGCAGCCGGGTCGAGGCGTCCCCGACGTTGCCGAGCGGGGCCCCGACGAGGATCAATCGTCCGCCCTCCGTCGGCATGGCGCCCGCCCCTCTTCCTCACCTCAAGATCGCCTGCGAACCCGCACAGCGAAACCTGAGGTGCGCTCGGTCTCCGTACGCCCGGCCGGGCGCCTACGATCGTCCGGTGAGCACGGCAGCCATCACCGACGCGCCCGACCTGACGACCGGGGTCGGTGACCCGGCACGCGTTGCGGTCCCCGAGATCGTACGGCGACGGCTCGCCCCGAGGCTCCCGGACGACCGTACGTTCGCCTGGATCGGCACCGCCGCCATCACCATCCTCGCCGGCGTGCTCCGGCTGGTCGGCCTGAGTCACCCGCCGGGCAAGATCTTCGACGAGATCTACTACGCGACCGAGGGCAACGATCTCTTCCACCACGGAGTGGAGTGGAACGCCGCGCAGAACACCGGCGACTTCGTTGTCCATCCGTCGCTCGGAAAGTGGCTGATCGGGACCGGCGAATGGTTCTTCGGCCGGCAGCGTCACCTCGGTGTCTGGTGGGAGTTGCTGCTGCTCGTCGGAATAGCGGCGGCCGCAGCCGGCCTGGCATTCCTGACCCGACGTCGGGCGCTGTTTGCATCGCTCGGCGCGGTCGCGATCGGGCTGACCGCGCTGACCGTATGGGGAGTC
>DASQPR010000096.1:0-2657 GCA_035643815.1 Micromonosporaceae bacterium
CCCGTACATCAACGCGGAGACCAGCGGCGGCGGCTTTCCCGGCTGGCTGACAACGCAGGCCGGGCGGGCGCGCAGCGACGCCCCGGACTACGAGGCGGCCGCCGACGAGTGGCTGACGAACATCGACGCGATCCTGGCCCGGCACCAGCTGACAAACGGCACCGGCACGGTCATCTCGTACCAGATCGAAAACGAACTAGCGTCCACCGGAACGTCTCAGCGCAACTACATGCAGCACCTGTACGACAAGGTGCGCGCGGACGGCATCACCGTGCCGATCTTCAGCAACGACAAGGGCCGCAACGGCATCTGGGTGCCGAGCAACTCGACGGTGCCGGGGACGGTACCGGGTCCGACCGACATGTACGCGTTCGATGGCTATCCAGGCGGCACATGCCACACCGACGCCACGCCGGGCTCGCCCTCGGCCGCGCCGGACTGGGGCATATGGGGAGCGGGCGGCGCCACCGGCGGCTCGTCCGCGTCGCCTAACACTCCAGGGTTCGCCGCCGAATTCGGCGGTGGTTGGTTCGACTATTGGGGCAGCGTCGGCACCTACGCGTGCACCGCGACGCGGGAAGGTCCCGGATACGAGCGCGTGTTCTACGAGACGAACATCGCCAACCGGCTGACCATGCAGAACTTCTACATGACATTTGGCGGCACCTCGTGGGGCTGGTTGCCGGCGCCGGTCGTCTACACCTCGTACGACTATGGCGCGGCCATCGACGAGGCCCGGCAGATCCGGCCGAAGGCCACCACCATGAAGGAGATCGGGCTGTTCCTGCAGAGCGTCACACCGATCACCAAGGTGGACGCCGGTCCGACCGTGACGCCGTCAAACACCAAGATCAAGGTGTACGACGACGTCAATCCCGACACCGGCACGCACTTCTACATCGCGATGCACAACCCGTCCAGCGCCACGACGAACGACGCCTTCACCTTCAACGTGGCGACGGCCGACGGGAATTACCAGGTGCCCGCGTCCGGCACGCTGGCCATCAACGGCCAAGACTCGAAGATGTTGGTGGCCGACTACGACATGGACGGCCAGCACCTCGTGTACTCGACGTCGGAGATCATGACGCATCTCGTACAGGACGGTAAGGACATCGCGCTGCTGCACGGGCGGGACGGCGAGGACGGCGAGACGGTCCTGCGGTACGACAGCGAGCCGCACGTCAAAGTGATCTCCGGCGACGTCCGATCGGTGTACGACCCGGCAACAGGCGACCTGCGGCTGGACTACACGCACAAAGGCCTCGCCGAGGTCCAGATCAACGGTGGCAACCGTCCGCAGCTCACGCTGTTGCTCGCCGACGAGGATACGGCCGGCACCTTCTGGCAACCGAACACCTCGGCCGGCCCGGTGCTGGTGCGCGGTCCCGAGCTGGTGCGCACGGCCTCACTCAACGGGTCAAGCCTGGCGCTCACCGGCGACACCGCGCAGGCCAGTGACCTGGAGGTGTGGGCGCCCGCGCAGGCACACCAGATCACGTGGAACGGCGACCGTGTCGACACCTCCACGACGGCCGCGGGCAGCGACGTAGCGGGTTCGCAGCTGGCCGGCCCGGCGGCTGTCACGCTGCCAGACCTGTCTGATGCCACGTGGCGTACGGCGATCGAGTCGCCGGAGGCGTCGCCATCCTTCGACGACTCCTCCTGGGCGGCCGCCGACAAGACAACGACGAACAGCACCACCAAGCCGCCCGCCGGGCAGCCGGTACTGACCGCCGACGACTATGGATTCCACCAGGGCGACGTCTGGTATCGAGGCCGGTACTCGAATTCGGCGGCGGCCAGCACGATCAGCCTCCGCTACGGCGGTGGCGGCGCGGGCATGGTGCAAGTCTGGCTCGACGGCGTCTACCTCGGCCAAGACGTGCTCGCATCCAACCTTTCGTCGCCACCAACGACTGGCACGGCAAGGTTCACGATCCCGGCGAGCCTGCGGACCAGCGGCGACCACGAGCTGTCAGCGATGGTGCGCGACGACGGCCATAACGAGGACGGTGGCGTCAACGACGCGCAGAAAGAAGGCCGTGGGCTCATTTCGGTATCGATGGCCGACTCCGCATCGGCGCCGGTCCCGGCCGCCATCACCTGGAAGGTTCAGGGCAACCTCGGTGGCGAGGACATCGTCGACACCGCTCGCGGCGTCACCAACGCGGGCGGTCTCTACGGCGAGCGTCACGGCTGGGATCTGCCCGGCTACCCGGACCAGTCGTGGCTGCCGACGGCGGTGCCGACGGCCTCGGCCGCGCCCGGCACCCAGTGGTATCGCACGAGCTTCCAGCTGGACGTCCCGCCGGCCGACGACGCGTCGCTCGGCGTGACGATCGGAAACCCGTCGACGCCGCACTCCAGCGCGAATTACCGCGCGCTGATCTACGTCAACGGCTGGAATATCGGCCAGTACATAGCCAACGTCGGGCCGCAGCACACGTTCGTCGTGCCCAACGGCATCTTGAAATCCAGTGGCTCCAACACACTGGCCATCGCGGTGACCAGCAACGGTGGTGCCGGCAACGGGCTGGAGAAGGTCGCGCTGACCAACCTTGGCACGGTACGAGGCGGTGTGCCCGTCGCCCTTGACGAGGCTCCGTCGTGGAGCCAATCGGTGTACGGGTCGCCCGACGTGCCGGGGAGGGTCA
>DASQPR010000097.1:0-5347 GCA_035643815.1 Micromonosporaceae bacterium
ATGAGCTGGCTGAACATCGAGCGGGACAGCGCCTGGCTGCCGCCTAGCACGATGCCGATCAGCAGGCCGAGTGCCATGAATAACAGCGGCCTGTGCGCCGGCAGCAGGAACGCGAGGACGAGCGCAATCGTCCAGAAGACCAGGCTGCCGAGCACCGTACGCTGCCCGCCGTATCGCCGGGCCAGCCGACCGAGCCACAATGCGCCACCGAAGGCCAGGAACTGTACGAGCAGGATCGTCTCGACCTGGGTGTTCTGGGTCAGGCCGAGCTGCTTGTCGGCGTACACGCTGGCCTGCGTGATAACGGTCTGGATGCCCTCGTTGTAGATGAGATAGGCGCCGAGGAAGCCGAGCGTGAGGGGAAAGGCGCGCATGTGCCGCAGCGTCGTGCCGAGTTGGCGGAAGCCGTCGGTCAGCACCGAACCGACTGCCTCGCCGGCGACCGCCGGCCGGTTGTGCAGCCGCAGCAGCGGCAGCGTCGTGAACGCCGCCCACCACACGCCGGCCGACACGATGCTGAAGCGGGCGACGTCGCCCTTGGACAGCCCGAGCGTGTCATCGAGTTCGAGTGCGACGAGGTTCAACGCGAGCAGCAGTCCACCGCCGATGTAACCGACCGCCCATCCGATGCTCGACACGCGGTCGCGCTCGTCCGGGCCGGCCAGCTGCGGCAGGAACGAGTTGTAGACGACCGAGCTCGCGCCCAGGGCAACGTTCGCGACGATGAACAGCATCGAGCCGAGCGCCCACCGGCCGCCGGTCAGGAACACCATCGCGATGGTCGCGCCCGCACCGATATAGGCGAACATGGCCAAAAGCTCGCGCTTATGCGATGACCGGTCGGCGATCGCTCCGACCACCGGCAGCACGAACACCTGCAGGAGTACGGAGATCGAGACCGTGTACGCGAACAACGAACCGGCCGCGATCGGGATGCCGCCGACGTGCACATCGCCGTGCTTGCCGACCGCGTTCTCGGCGATCGTCGTGAGGTACGGACCGAGGAAGACCGACACGACGGTCGTGGCGAACGCCGAGTTCGCCCAGTCGTAGAAATACCAGCCGACCCGTTCACGCTTCGTGCTGTCCGGGACGATCGGTGCGGCCGGCGCCACGTCGGTCGTCGGCGGATCAACGGCCATCGTGTCATCGTTCCTTCGCGTCGCGGGCGGCAGCGTTGCGGGCCCGGCATCGATGTGGCGTCGTGCATGGGTGTTGCGTCACGCGATCCCGTCGCCGCGGTGCGGCCCGCGCCCGTACGTCACGCCGGCCACAGCCCCCGCTCGGCGTACACGTCGCGCAGCACACCCAGGTGATCGGTCATGATGCCATCCACCCCGGCGTCGAGTAAGTCCCGCATGTCTTCGGCCCGGTTGACCGTCCACGCGTGCGCGACGACACCGAGGCGGTGGGCGTAGCGCACGAGACGGCGGTCGACGGCCCGCCACGGCATCTGTACAGCGGCCACGCCGGCCGTCACCGCGCGTCCGCCGGCGCCCACGCGGGATGAGCCCCACACGCGCGCGCAGCCCCGCCAGCCGATCGACGTGGCCACGGTGTCGCCGGCCAACCGTCGCACTCTCGCCAGGCGCTCGTCGCTGAACGACGCGATCAACACGCGGTCGAGCGCGCCGGCGGACCGCAACGCCGCCAGCGCCGGCTCCACGACACCATCCGCCTTCACATCGATATTCACGTACGCGTCCGGCCACGTCGCGAGCAATTCATCGAGGCGGGGCACCACGGCCGCGCCGGCCACCCGTACCGAGGAAAGGTCCTTCCAGCTCAACTGCGCGACGCGCCCGCGTTGCCCCAGCACGCGTTCGGTGCGCGCGTCGTGAAAGACCACCGCGACGCCGTCCGATGTCGCGTGCACGTCCGTCTCCAGATGGCGGTAGCCGAACGCGACGGCCCGCGCGAACGCCGCGAGCGTGTTCTCGTCGCCATGGGCGGCGCCGCCACGGTGCGCGAACGCGAGCGGCCGACCCGGCGCGACCGGGGTCAGGAACGGATGCGTCGAGGCCACGCGGGCGAGTATGCCCCGTCCGGGTGAATCTTGAGCCGTACGCGGGCGGCGCGCCGGCTGGCCACATTGATCGACCGGCCGGCGGATATCGAAAACATCCACGTCGCCGCTTTACATCGTCAATCCGGCGAGAGACCGTGGACACCACAGGTTTGTGCCACCATCAGTGATCACCACACGACCCGCCCGAGGGCCGGAGCGAGGCCACGGAGGTGCACGGATGACGATCCCGCGATACGTGGTCGGGACCGCCGCCGAGGCGACCCAGATTTTGCACCGGCTTGCGCGCAGCGGCTGGCATCCTCGCCCTGGATTCACCGTGCCACCGAGCGCGGGGCCGACCGCGCGCATCGTGTGTTACGGGCGCATTCCGACGCAGTCCGCGGCGCAGGCGGCGGCATCGGCCGCGATCCGGGGCGCCGGCGTGGTCGCGATCGCCGACTTCGCGTCGCAGCCGGGACGCCAACTCATCGCCGCGCTCGAGGTGCACGGCCCGGTGCTGCAATCGGTCGACGCCGTTCTCGAGCATGCGAGCGTGGTCAAGGTGCCGGCCATGGCTCCCGACGTGCCGGCGATCAACGGACTCGCGTCGTTGTTGCCCGAGCAACGCGCGCTACTCGGTCGGTTGGCCAACGGAGAGACGATCGCCACCGCCGCCGCGGCGGAGTATTTGTCGCTGCGCACCGCCAACCGTCGCATCGCGCAAGCTCGGACATCCCTAGGTGTGCGTACGACGCGGGAGGCCGTCCTCGTCTTCCTGCACCAACGCCGGCCCGAGTAGAACCGGTCTTCTAGGACGTCGGCTCAGTCTTCCGGACGGTTTCGGATCGCCTGGATGCCGATCGTCACGGCGAGCAGCGCGGCGCCGGTCGGTCCCGCGACCCAGATTGGCCATGGATAGAGACCGTGCCCGGTCGTGACGATCACGATCAGCCAGACGGCGACGTTGATCGCGACGACGCCGGCCCAGATCGTCCACAAGATCGATAGCGCGAGCGGGATCCGGCGGCTCCTCGGGCCTGGCCGTGGCGTCCGGGTCGGCCCGGCGGTCTGCGGTGGACCGGCCGGCATCCGTTTGCCGGACGGCGGCCGGATCTCCAGCACGCCGGTCTGGGTCGGAATGTCGCGCAGCAGGGCATTCAGGTCGTCGTATGTCGTGGCCGCATACGCCACCTTGACCCGGTCGTCGTATTCGTCGAGCGTGAGCCGACCCTCGTCGAGCGCCTCGCGCAGTCGGTCCGCAACGAGTTGGCGATCACCGTGCGACGCCCGGAACACAGCGCTCGGCGGCGGCGTAGCGGGAGCGGGCCGAGGCGGGTCGGCCGCCGGGTCGGTCGGGTGCGCCATCGGGTCGCTCCGGCCCTGCTCCGCCATGCCGTTCCACCCCCCGCTCGACGGTTTGCCCGCCGTGTCCACGCACTGTGCCGCTCCACCTTAAATGGCCTGAGCACCCCCCGGCCATCCGGACGAACCCCGATATCGATGCGTCCGGCCGTTGCTGATGGGCCGCTGCGGATCGATCCAGCGCGGCAGCCGTTGCTCGCCCGGGCGCAGCGGTCTGAGATCGTCGATGATCGCGTCGATGATCCGGTCGGTCCCGATCCTGATATCGCGCCCGGTTGCGTCGAGGTCGTCGAGCGGCACTGGCGCCCCGAAATGCACGCGTACGACCGGCCGACGGACGACGGACCACGCGAGCCGGCGGATCATGCCGTGCGGCGTGCCCCACGGGAGCACCACGTGACCGCCCCATTGGGCGACCGGGACCACCGGCACCCGGGTCGTGATCGCCAGCCGGGCCAGGCCGGTCTTGCCGCGCTCCGGCCACATGCCCGGGTCCAGCGTGATGCGACCCTCCGGGTAGGCCAGCACGACCGCGCCGTGGTCGAGTGCCTCCCGAGCCACGGGAAGCGCGTCGGTGACGGTCGGACGACGACGGTCGACCCGTAGGTGCCCGAACGCCCGCATCGCCGCGCCGACCAGCGGCGCCTGGAAGAGACCGCCGGTGGCCAGGATCCGTGGCGCGAGCCCGCGCCGCGCGCACGCCGCCGTCAGCACGAGCGGATCGAATGCGCCGATGTGGTTGGCCGCCAGGATCATCGGTCCGTCCCGCCGGTGGTCGGGGACGTCCCCGGTAACCCGCAGCCGGCACACTGTGCCGACGACCGGATTCGCTATGGCCAGCGTGAAACGCCACAGCGGCGGCGTCCGCCAGCGGTCCGGCTCCTGCATGCCACGCTCCGGCGTCAGGTCAGCTTCGGTAGGTCGGCGAGACGCGCCTCGATCTCGGCCAGCTCGGAGCGAAGCCGCTCCGCGTGTGCGTTGGCCTCGGCTCGCTCGGCCGCGATGATTTGCTCCACTGCCTCGTGCACACCCGGCACGTCGAGCAGGCCGACCATGCGCAACGCTTCGCCAGCCTTGATCGCATACGGCTTGGCCAGCGACTTCGAGCCCTGCTGGGCGCCGACGAACCAGTCGCCGTCGGTATAGCTCAACGTCACGGTCAACGACGGCGGAGCCTTGACCTTTGGCTGCCGGGGTGCGCTGACTTTGCGGGCCGGACGTTCCTGATCGTTGGTCGGCGCCTCCGCTCGCCGTGCAGGCGCGGCGGGCACAGTCGTGTCCACGGTGGACGACGGGGTGTTGGGCATCGGATTCTCCTGGCGCTGGGGCGGGATCGCGGCGGGCGGTGCGCTCGTGGTCGGCTTGGCCGATGGCCGCGCCGCCGCCGGTGGGGTATCGGCAGCGAGTCGCGGCTCAGCCGGCGTGGCGGCCCGACGGCTTGCGGTGCGCCTGGTCGAGCCGCGTGGCGGCACCGCGAGATCGACCGGCGCGAAGGGCAGCTCGTCCCGACCGAAGCGGACAACGACCCACTCGTCCTCGGCCGGATCGCGCAACGCAACGACCTGGCCGGCCTGCCCGGCGATCTGACCGGCCGCCTCGGTGAAGACGACCTTCGGTTTACGGCCCGACTCCAGCGTCGTGCGAATCCCGTTGAGGTCTTGTGTGGTCAAGCCGGTCGACGATCCGCGCGCAGCCATCGCGATCCTCCGAACACTCGTCTGATAGCAGCCTTCCTACCAGGCCGGACCGACACTTCGCGGCGACACTCCGAACCCGGTGGCGATTCACACCCGGCGTGACTTCGCACGCGGGGTGCCACGCTCACACAAGCCACGCGCCCTCGCGCATCAGCAGTCGACCGGTCAGTTCGTTGACCTCCCGCCACGCCTGGATGCGCTGGGGGGTGATGCGGAAGTACACCGGCGGCTTCGGGTCGCGCCGGGCGTCCCAGAGCTTGGCCGCGAACGCGTCAGCCAG
>DASQPR010000098.1:0-3061 GCA_035643815.1 Micromonosporaceae bacterium
GTACGAGGTGGCCTTCTCCGTCAACGGACTCAGCCAATACGCCCCGGGCCAGATCTCGCAAGAAACTGCCGAGCAGTTTCCGGTCGGGGCCGACCAAACCGTGACGGTGAACGACCAACTCCTGCCGACCGGTGTGATCACCGGCCGCTACACCACCGCCGCGGGCCGACCGGATCCCAACGCGCAGGTAGGTGTCGACACCCTCGACGGACAGGGCGTCGGCTTTACGTCGACGGACGCCACAGGCTCGTACTCGGTGACGGTGTTCGCAGGGTCGTACAACGTCAGTTTCTTTGGCTCGGACAACAAGTTCCAGTACGCATTTGGCCAGCTCACGTCGGCGACGGCCGCGAGGATCGACGTCACCGCGAATGAGACGGCGCAGGTCGACGACGCCCAGATCGCGACGGGAACAGTCACGGTCACCGCAACCGATGGAACGACGGGCGCGGCAATCAGCAACTTCTGCGCCTTCATTGACAGCGAACGGGCGTGCGCCAAGGGCACCGGTGTCGCTGTCGTCAAGAACGTACGCCAGGGCACCCAGGAGCTCGACGTCTCGCCCAGTATCAAGTACCTAAGCGCGAACACGGCAATCAACGTGGCGGTCACGGCTGGCCAGAACGTCGACGCCAACATCGTGTTCCAGCCGGCTGCGGTCATCCGTACGACGATCGTGGACGCGCAGACTGGCGCACCGGTGCCGAACGCGTGCGTGCTGCCGTTCGTACCGGGATTCACGATCTGGCCGGACACCTCCGGCTATTGCAGCGACGCGAACGGTGTCGTCAAGGTCGCTCCACTGTTCGGTAACTCGTACTCACTTTTCGTCAACGCTCCGCAGGGAAGCGCGTACGGAGATCAGTGGGTCAGCAAGACCGGCGGCACCGGGCTGGAGCAGAACGCTCGGGTCATCACGGCGCCGGCAGGCGAAGTCACGCGCATCCCGCCGATCAAGCTCGACCGCGCCGGGACGATCACCGGAGTGGTCACGGGCGGCCCGGGTGGCGCACCTATCCCCTCGGCGACCGTCGGACCGAACACGGTGACCCCGGGAGTCGGCGCGGTCGGCAACGACGTGCCAACGGATTCCTCCGGCCGCTACACCCTGAACGGGCTCGGGCCGTACCAGTGGCCGATCTTCGCCTCGGCCCGCGGCTTCGCTGGCCAGTGGACCGGTGGCGTGGGAAACCGCTATCAGGCGCAGACCGTACAGGTGACCGCCGGCGCTTCGGTGACCAACAACATAACGATGGCGACCGGCGCGACGCTACACGGCACGGCTCTCAAGCCGGATGGCACGTCCTTTGCCGAGGGCGGCTACATCGTCGCCTACAACATGAAGACGGGCGATGTAATGGGTTATGCCTACGCGAACCCGGACGGCACATACTCGATGCAGTTGACGCCGAGCCAGAGTGTCCGGATCGGCTATCTGTTCCAGGACGAGTCGACACAGACGCCGTATGACGGCTTCTACGGGGGTACGAGCGCGGCTACCGCTGCATCCGTCAACATCCCCGCCAGGGGTAGAACGATCGACATCGTGGTATTGCCGGGCGAGAATTTGTAACACCGTGACGGGAGGTGGCCGGTGGCGCTGCGCCGCCGGCCACCTTTGCGCTGAGCCACGGACGGCGCCCGCTGCACTTGTACGGAAGTTGGGCCGCGTCGCACCGCACCAGATGCGGCGACATTCCAATCGCGCGGATCAGCACACGCAGAATTCGTTGCCCTCCGGGTCGCGCATCACAGTCGCGGAACCGCGGATGTCGTCCGCCTGCCAGGCCACTGTCGCGCCGAGTGCTTCGAGCTTGCGTACGTGCTCGGCCACCCGCGCGGTGTATTCCTCGCCTTGCAGCCCGCGACCGATCTGCACGTCGACGTGGACGCGATTCTTCGCGGTCTTGCCCTCAGGCACCTTCTGAAAGTAGAGCCGCGGGCGCACGCCGGCCGGGTCGACGGCGGTGGCCTGATCGCCGAACTGCTCCTCCGGCATGCCGATGTGATGGCCGAAGTCGTCCCAGCTGTCGAATCCTTGCGGCGGGGGCTCGGGCACATAATCCAACGCCGCCATCCAGAACTCCGCGAGCTTCGGCGGGTCGGCCGCGTCGAAAACGATCTGTACGCCGATGTCCATGGCGCCACGGTAGCCCGCCGATGCGGCGAGACCGAACTATTCGCCGGTCGCCCCGTCGATCCGCTCGCGGATGAGATCGGCGTGGCCGTTGTGGCGGGCGTACTCCTGAATGATCTTGACTAGGTTCCACCGTACGGAGAATCGGTTGCCCGCCGCGCGGGCGTCGAGCGAGTCGACGGTCGCCAAGAGGGCATCGGCGTTGTCGCACTCGACCCGCCAGCGGTGAAGCGACGATGGGGCCATGGCGGCGGTGAGTCCAACGATGTCGGCGTCCTCGTTGTCGTCGGTGCAGTAGACCGTCGCGGTGTCGCCGCCGGCGATCGCGTGGGCCAGGTAGTAATACTCCATCTCGGTCAGATGCCGAACGAGCCCAAGCAACGACAAGTCCGACGGCTCGGCCGATGTTGCCACGAGTTGCTCGTCGCTCAGCCCATCGCATTTGGCTGCCAGCGCGTTGCGGTGAAACGCCAGCCAGCCGAGCAACAACTCGCGTTCGTCGTTGTTACGCGGTTCGGGTACACGCTCCATCGTGACCAACCTTCGGTCCGGCAACATTCCCTCCGCGTTCTACCCGCCCGATGTGATCACCGCAACTCCGGTGGCCGGTCGCCGGTGGCGGGTGGCGGGTGGCCGGTCGCGGCAACTCTGGTGGCCGGTGGCCGGTGGCCGGTCGCGGCGGGCGACCGTAATCGGTCGCCGCAACTCCGCTGGCCGGTCACCCCTTGGACGAGCCGAGCGCGAGACCGGCGATGAACTGCCGCTGCAGCACGGCGTACACGAGCAGGGTGGGTACCGCGGCGATCAGCGCGGCCGCCGCGATCATGTTGTGGTTGGACACGAACTGCCCCTGCAGGTTGGCCAGCGCCGAGGTGATCGGCCGCTTCGAACCGGTCGAGATCAGCGTGATCGCCCAGAAGAAGT
>DASQPR010000099.1:0-2543 GCA_035643815.1 Micromonosporaceae bacterium
AAGCTGTCGTCGTCGAACGGGAGCGCCTCGGCGGCGCCGCGCCGGACGTCGACGTCCGGCAAGCGCGAGCGGACGGCCGCGACGAACTGTTCCGACGGATCGATCGCGGACACCGCCGGCGAGCCCAACCGGGCCACCAGCACCTCGGTCAGCGCGCCCGGACCACAGCCGACGTCGAGTGCCCGTTGCCCCGTGCCGGCACCGACCAAGTCCGCAAAGTCCGCGGCCAACGGGCGAGAGAATCGGCCCATGAATCGGTCGTACGCCGAAGCGCCCACGTCGAAGCTCATTCGGTGAACGTAGGCGCGGCCGGCGGCGTCGGCAATCGGGCGCGGAACGCTCTGCAACCACTTTCTCTGGTACGGGCTACGGTGTTTGGAGAGTTGACCGAGGAGGACCGGTGGCCGATGCGTCGCGAGTAGAGGATCTGCGCCCGGGCGATCATGCTTGCCTGACGTTCAGCGATGGTGAAGAGCGTCTCGACCTCGTCGCCGCTATCGTTCGCGACGGGCTGCAATCCGGACAACGAGTCCTATGCGTGACGGATACGCTCTCCCAGGTCGCGCTGACGGGTGAGCTTTCCGGGCGTGGGGTGGCGCTAGGCGATGCCACCGAGTCGGGGCAGATGCTTGTCATGCGTACCGCCGAGACGTTCCTGGTCGACGGGTCGTTCACGGCGCAGCGGGTCGTCGACCTCCTTGCGGCGCAGATCTCTCAGGCGGCCACCGACGGCTTTTCCGGCCTGCGCATCACCAGCGACATGTCGTGGGCCTTGCGTCCGGTCGCGGGGCTCGACCAGTTGATGAACTACGAGTCGAAGCTCACCGACCTCGTCGCCGATACCTCCGCGACCGCTGTCTGCCAGTACGACCGACAATCCTTCGACACCGTCACTCTGGCTGGCGTCGCCGCCCACCACGGCTTCGCGCTCGCGGCGGCGACCTATCACAACGATGCATTCCTGCGCATCTGCCGCCAATATCAACCACCGGGCATCCGCGTCTCCGGCGAGATCGACTACCGGCGGGCCGATCCACTCACACTCGCCCTGACCGAAGCCCTGGCTCTCGATAGCCACATGTACCTGAACCTGGCAACACTTGACTTCATGGACGGCAGCATTGCGGGCGTCATCATGCAGGCCGCCGCGAGTCTGGGCCAGAGCCAGCGCATGACCATCCGGTGCCAACCGCACGCCGGCAAGATATTTCACGCGCTGGGGTTGCCGGATCTGCCGAACGTCACGGTGGTGGTCAATGATGACCAATAATGCCCGTGATGATCATCGCATTCTCGATTCGTCGGACACGAGCGGATCGTCGGGCTTCGGCGACTCATCGAGGGCGAACGGATCATCGAGTGCGAGCGGATCGGCGACTGGGAGCGGTTCGGCGACCGGAAGCGATTCGGCGACCGCGGCGGAGTTCGAACTCGTCTCTCAGGACTTCGAGGAACGCAACCTGCACGAGCTGCGGCAGACCGTGACCGCGCACGCGGCCACGGTTCTGGCGGACGACCGGGTCGCCGATATGGCCCTGATCGCTATCGAACTTGCTTCGAACGCGATCCGGCACGGTGGCGGTCGGGGGCGACTCCGGCTCTGGACCACAGCGGACGCCATTCATTGCCAGGTCACCGATGATGGGCCGGGTTTTCCGGACAGCAAGTACCCCGCCGTTCAGCGACCCGAACCGAGTGCCTCGGGCGGCCGCGGCCTGTGGCTCGTGCTCCACTTCTCCGATGCCCTGACCGTCGACAACGACGTCGACGGCGGCGCGACCGTGACGGCAATGATCACTACCGGGGACCGTACGCCTCCGCGAAAGCCGTGATCGGGCCGTCGCCCGCGGGCGCTTCGGGGCTGTGCGGCGTTGGGCCGTCGCCCGCCTGAGAGAATCGGCCGGATGAGCGGATACGTAGAACTGGCCGACCAGAGCGTCTATTACGAGGAGTACGGTGCCGGCGAGCCGGTGTTCCTCCTCCACGGCGGGATGGTGGCCGCCGATAGCTGGCAGTTCCAGATCCCGGCGTTGGCGGAGCGCTATCACGTGTTCGCTCCCGAGCGCCGCGGTCACGGTCGCACTCCTGACGTGCCCGGTCCGTACACGACCGCGAACATGGCCGCCGAGACGACCGCGGTCATCGAGGCGCTCGTCGATGGTCCGGTGCACCTCGTCGGTTGGAGTGATGGCGCGTACGTCGCGGCGTACGTCGCCCTGACACGCCCCGACCTTGTGGCGCGGCTGGTGTTGATCGGGCAGGCGTACGCGAGCGAAGGCGAGTCCAGCGGCATCGCGGCATTCGTCCACTCAACACAGATCGCCGAGTGGTTCCGGCCCGACTATGTGAAGCTGTCCCCGGACGGCCCGGAGCACTTCGACACCGTGTTCGACAAGGTAATGACGATGTGGCGCAATCCGCTGGAGCTACCGTTGGTCGAGCTGGCGAAGATTAACGCGCCGACACTGGTCATGCAGGGCGACGACGATGGCGTACGGATCGAGTACAGCGCAGCATTGGCGCGCGCGTTGCCGCAGGCGCAA
>DASQPR010000100.1:0-6868 GCA_035643815.1 Micromonosporaceae bacterium
GGCCGGCGATGCGACGGCGCGGACCGTGGCGTCGGCGTCGACCGGGATGTACCTGTAGCGGCGAGCGCGGTTAGTCGGCACCCAGCAGGATCGCGCAGCGGATCAGACCGAGGTGGCTGTATGCCTGCGGGTGGTTGCCGAGCCCGCGCTCGTTCTCCGGGTCGTACTGCTCGGGCATCAGACCGGTCGGCCCGGCGCAGTCGAGCATCTGCTCGAACAGTTCCTCGGCGTCGGCCCGCCGGCCGGTGCGCAGGTACGCCTCGATCATCCAGGCCGCGCAGAGGTGGAATCCGCCTTCCCGGCCGGGCAGACCGTCGTCCCATTTGTAGCGGTAGACGGTCGGCCCGCTACGCCACTCCGCCTCGATCTTCAAGACGGTGGCGAGGAACCGCGGGTCGTCGTCGGCCAGCAGCCCGGACAGGCCGATCCACAGCGACGACGCGTCCAGGTCCTCGTCACCGTAGGCCACCGTGTAGGCGCCGATCTTTTCGTGCCACCCGTACGTCAGGACGTTCTCGGCGATCCGTTCGCGCAGCTCGATCCATTCCGGGCGCGGCGGTTCACCGATGACGGAGAGCGCGGCGAGAGCCCGGTGCACCGTCATCCAACACATGACCTTGGAGTAGACGTAGTGGCGGGGCGCCATACGCGCCTCCCACACACCGTGATCGGGCTCGTGCCAACGCCGCTCGACCGCGTCGACCATCGCCTCCAGCACCCGCCGGTCGGCATCGGTGGCCGTGCCCCGCCGTTCGATCACGGCCGCGATCAGGTCGGCGATCGGCCCGAACACGTCCAGCTGGACCTGCCGGTTGGCCGCGTTCCCGACGCGTACGGGTCGTGACCCGGCGTAGCCGGGCAGCGTGTCGAGCACGGCCTCCGGACCGAGGTCACTGCCGTCGATCGCGTAGAGCGGGTGCAGCCGCTCCGGGTGGCCGCCGGTGCCTTCCACGCATCGGTCGACCCACCGCAGGTAGGCCTCGGCTTCCTCGATCGAGCCGAGGTCGACCAGGGCACGCGCCGACATCGCGGCGTCGCGCAGCCAGCAGTAGCGATAGTCCCAGTTCCGTACGCCGCCGAGTTCCTCGGGCATCGACGACGTGGCCGCGGCGAGGATCGATCCGGTCGGCTCGTGCGACAGACCTCGCAGGGTCAACGCGCTGCGGCGGACGAGATCCCGGGCCGTCGCGGGGAGCGACAGGAAGGCCGTCCAGTCGCGCCAGGGCGTTTCGGCCGCGGCCTGGCGGTCGGCCGGTCGCCGCAACGGCGGGTCGAGCCGGTTGGAACCGAAGCGCATCTCCAGGACGCACTCGCCGCCGATCAGATCTAGATCGATGACCGCCGTCGCGGTGTCGTGACCCGCCTCGTCGGCCACGTTCCACTCGACACCCGGCGCGTAGAGGGCGATCGGCTGGTTCGAGCCGAGAACGAGCAGGCCGTCACCGAGTGGTTGTAGGCCGACGGCGACCTGCCCGAACTCGGGCCGGGGCGCAAATTCGACCGCCACCCGACCGTGCCCGGTGAGCACCCGGACGAGCGTCGAGGACTCCTCGTCCGCGTCCGGATAGCCGCCCATGTCGAGAAAGTCCGTCACGGTCAGGCCCGACCAGCGGGTCTCGACGGTCATCGTGCCCGGACGGTAACGCTGACCTAGCGGGATTCCGCCGCGGTCGGCCGGCCGGATCGTGAAACGACCGGCCGGTGGGCCGCCGAGCAGATCGGCGAACACCGCCGACGAGTCCGGCTGGGGATGGCACAGCCAGGTGATCGTCGAGTCGGGGGCGACGAGCGCGACCGTCCGCCGGTTGGACAGCATCGAGTGCCGCTCAATCGGCACTGCGCGCTCGCCGTAGAGCCAGGTGCGCCGGGCGTTGAGCACGAGTCCGAGCACGCGCGCGGCCGACTCCGGGTCGCTGACTCGAAACGACGCGGCCGTCGGGCCTGTGCCGATCTTGATGCCGACGTCCGGGCCGTGCAGTTCGCCGAACGCGTTCTCGTCGGTGACATCGTCGCCGAGGAACAGCACGGCGCTGGCGGAAAGTTGCATGCGTAACGCGTTGAGCGCGGTGCCCTTGTGCGTTGTCAACACGGACAGCTCGATGACCGACTTGCCGGACGTCACGTACACCTCGGGCCACGTCGCCGGGCCGGAGCGCACCGCGTCGAGCACGGATTCGGCTACCTCGGGTGTGGCCGTGCGCAGATGCACCGCCACCGACGCCGGCTTGCGTTCCAGCCGTACCCCGCTCGCTCCGTCCACGAGCTTGACCAGCGCGGACTCGAGCTGCTGGCGGAGAGCGACCTGCTCTGGGGCGAGACGCTCGACGAAGCCGATGTCGAATTCGCTGCCGTGCGAACCGACCAGATGCACCTCGGCCGGCAGGCGGGACAGTGCGGCCAGGTCCCGCAGGGCGCGACCGGACACCACGGCCGCGGTCGTCTGGGGAAGCGCGGCCAGCGAGCGCAGCGCGGCCACCGCCTCGGGCAATGGCACCGCCTTGGACGGATCCTCGACCAGCGGCGCTAGCGTGCCGTCGTAGTCACACGCGACGAGTAACTGCGGCACCCGGGCGATGCGGACGATCGCACTGCGCAGATCCGCGCCGAGCGCACCAGCATCCGACGGCGCCGCTGTAGGCGGCGCCGTCGTGGTGGGGGGCTGCTTTGCGATCACCGTTCCTGCTCCCCTACGTCCGCATCAACTCCGCGGCCGTCCGACTTGATTTGATCCCCCGTCGACATTGGCGCCGCACCGTGTGGTGCGTCCACACCGGCTGACGTGACATTGTCCACGCTGCCAGACGCCGGCGGGTCGGGGGCAAGATTGTTCGCTTCGCGGGACGCAAGATCAACCGCCGGTGGCTCGGCCGCGCGGACGCCGCCGAGCGCGTCGAGGAATGCTTGCGCCCAATGCGAAACATCGTGGGTACGCAGGAAGCGACGCATCGCCCGCATGCGCCGCATGCCGTCCATCGGGTCCACTGTCGTGGCTCTGATCAGGGTGTCCTTGACTCCGTCGAGATCGTACGGATTGACGAGGAACGCTTGCCGGAGATCACCCGCGGCGCCGGCGAACTCGGAAAGCACCAGTGACCCGCCGAGATCCACTCTCGCGGCCACGTACTCCTTGGCCACCAGATTCATCCCGTCGCGCAGCGGCGTGACCATCATCACGTCGGCCGCGCAGAACAACGCGACCAGCTCGCTGCGGTTGTACGACTGATGCAGGTAGTGCACGGCCGGCACGCCGACGCGCCCGAAGTCGCCGTTGATCCGGCCGACCTCGCGTTCCACATCGATCCGCAGAGCCTGGTAGCGCTCGACGCGTTCTCGGCTCGGCGTAGCGACCTGGACCATCACCGTTTCCGGGACGGAGAGGCGGCCGTCGGCGAGCAGTTCGCGGAAGGCCTTGATGCGGCTCTCGATGCCTTTCGTGTAGTCCAGGCGGTCGACGCCCAGGATCATCGTCTTGGGTTCACCGAGTTCCACGCGGATGCGTTCGGCGCGTTGGCGGACGAGCGGGCTGAGGGCGAGGCTCTCGATCTCCCCGACGTCAATTGAGATCGGGAACGCGTCCGCGCGCACCTCGCGACCGTCGACCTCGACGACATTGCCACGCGGTCGGAGACCGAGCAGATGTCTGGTCAGACGCAGGAAATTCTGCGCGCCCAATGGTCGTTGGAATCCAACGAGATCCGCGCCGAGGAGACCCTGGAGGATCTCCACGCGGCGTGGGACCTGCATGAACAGCTCGACCGGTGGGAACGGAATGTGGAGGAAGAAACCGATGCGAAGGTCCGGACGCGTACGTCGCAGCATCGCCGGCACGAGTTGCAACTGGTAGTCCTGGACCCAGACGGTCGCGCCGCGATCGGCGACCCGGGCGGTCTCGGCCGCGAACCGTTCGTTCACCCGAAGGTAGGAGTCCCACCAACGCCGTTTGTAGACCGGCGTCTCGATCGCGTCGTGATAGAGCGGCCACAGGCTGGCGTTGGAGAAACCCTCGTAGTAGCGCTCGATGTCGTCCGCCGTGAGAGGCACGGCGTGCAGTTCGACACCGTCGACCTTGGTGGGTTCGTCGCCCCGCCCTTCGGCCGCCGGCCACTGGTTGTGATAGCTCGGACTGGTCACCGGACCACCGGGATATCCGACTCGGCGGCCGCCACCGGCGGATGCCGCCACCTCGTCGTTCTCGGCGATGCCGCCGGACCAGCCGATCCACGCACCCTCGTGCTCGACGAGCACCGGATGCAGTGCCGTCACAAGGCCGCCCGGACTACGTCGCCACGAGCGCCCCGACTCGGTGATCACCTCGTCGACCGGGAGTCGATTCGCGACGACGACGAACGAACTCACGCCCGCCTCCTCGTAGGGTCATGATCGACACTATCCGTGTTCTACCACCTGAACAAACCGGGCCCCGGCAGTACTGGAACAAAACACGCAATCCGTGTCAACTGATACGAGCATGCCAGAATCATCCGGAGTGTGAATGCGATGCAACAGACTGCATGAGAAGGATCCCATTCCTCCATGTCGGGGGCGATGTGGCCCTACCGCTCGGGGGCGATGTGGCCATCCGTCGAATACCTGGGAAGATTGACCGTCGGGCGGATCCGGCAAACCTACGTACGCGTATCCGCCTCAGGATCTTGATCACATGACATGCTGTCCGACGCTGCACGTGAAGCGCGCAACCACCACGACGAAGAGGTAACAGCACACCGTGGCGCAGTTCATCTACACGCTCGACAAGGCACGCCGGGCGCACGGCGACAAGTTGGTACTCGACAACGTCACGCTGAGCTTCCTGCCCGGCGCGAAGATCGGCGTTGTCGGACCGAACGGCGCCGGCAAGTCCAGCCTTTTGCGGATCATGGCCGGCCAGGACCGGCCGACCAACGGCGAGGCCCGGCTCATGCCCGGCTACACCGTCGGCCTGTTGGCCCAGGAGCCGCCGCTCAACGACGCCAAGACCGTTCTCGGCAACATCGAGGAAGCCGTTTCCGAGACGAAGTCGAAGCTGGAGCGCTTCAACAAGATCGCTGAGCAGATGGCGACGGATTACTCCGACGAGTTGATGGAGGAGATGGGTCGACTCCAGGAGGAACTCGACCACGCCGATGCGTGGGACATCGACTCCAAGCTCGAGCTCGCCATGGACGCTTTGCGGTGCCCGCCGCCCGACGCCGACGTCACCCAGTTATCCGGTGGTGAGCGGCGCCGCGTCGCGCTGTGCAAGCTCCTGCTGCAGGAGCCGGACCTGCTGCTGCTCGACGAGCCGACCAACCACCTGGACGCGGAGAGCGTGCAGTGGCTCGAACAGCATCTCGGCAAGTACGCCGGCACGGTCATCGCGATCACCCACGATCGTTACTTCCTGGACAACGTCGCGCAATGGATCCTTGAGCTCGACCGCGGTCGGGCCTTCCCGTACGAGGGAAACTACTCGACGTACCTGGAGAAGAAGCAGGCTCGCCTGGCCGTCGAGGGCCGCAAGGACGCGAAGATGAAGAAGCGCCTCGCGGACGAACTCGAATGGGTGCGCTCGAACGCGAAGGCGCGCCAGACCAAGTCCCGGGCCCGCCTCGACCGGTACGACGAGATGGCGACCGAGGCCGAGAAGACGCGCAAGCTCGACTTCGAGGAGATCCAGATCCCGCCGGGCCCGCGGCTCGGCAACACAGTCATCGAGGCGAGCCACCTGACCAAGGGCTTCGGCGATCGGGTGCTCATTAACGATCTGTCGTTTTCGCTGCCGCGCAACGGTATCGTCGGCATCATCGGCCCGAACGGTGTCGGCAAGACCACGCTGTTCAAGACGATCGTCGGGTTGGAGCAACCGGACAGCGGCACGGTCAAGGTCGGCGAGACGGTCAAACTGTCGTACGTGGACCAGAGCCGATCGGGGCTGGACCCGAACAAGACGGTGTGGGAGGTCGTCTCGGACGGACTCGACCACCTGATGGTCGGCAAGGTCGAGATGCCGTCCCGGGCGTACGTCGCCGCTTTCGGTTTCAAGGGCCCCGACCAGCAGAAGCCGACCGGCGTGCTGTCCGGCGGCGAGCGCAACCGGCTGAATCTCGCGCTCACGTTGAAGATCGGCGGCAACGTGATCCTGCTCGACGAGCCGACCAACGACCTCGACACGGAGACGCTCTCGTCGCTGGAGAACGCACTGCTCGAATTCCCCGGTTGTGCGGTGGTTATCTCGCACGACCGGATGTTCCTCGACCGGGTCGCCACCCACATCCTCGCGTGGGAGGGCACAGACGAGCACCCGGACACGTGGTTCTGGTTCGAGGGCAACTACGAGTCGTACGAACGCAACAAGGTCGACCGGCTCGGCGCCGAGGCGGCCCGGCCGCACCGGGTCACGTACCGGAAGTTGACGCGTGACTGACCCGGCCGAAGCCGCTGCCGGCGTGCCGATCGCGGGGCCGGCCGTCCCGAACCTGTACGAGGCGCAGGTGCGCTGGTCCGACGTCGACATCATGGGTCACGTCAACCACGCTCGCTATCTGTCGTTCTTCGAGGACGCGCGGATGACCCTGCTCGCCTCCTCCCCGGCCGGGCTGGCCGGAATGCATGGCAGCCGGGGCTACATTGCCGCCCGGGTGGCCGTCGACTACTTGTGGGCGGCCGAGTTCCGGCCGGGCCTGATGCTGCGGGTGGAGACGATGGTCTCCCGCATCGGGACCACGTCGTGGACCTTCGACCAGCAGATGTACGACGGCGACCACCACGTGGCACGCTGCGAGTGCGTGCTGGTCGGCTACTCGTACGCCGACCGGACACCGCGGCGACTCGCCGACGATGAGCGGGAGTTCTGGCACCAATTCCTGTCGACCGGTTCATGGTGAGAACC
>DASQPR010000101.1:0-4411 GCA_035643815.1 Micromonosporaceae bacterium
CTATCTGCCGATCTCGCCCACCGCGGGAGCCCGTACGCACATCGGGGTGGCCCGCGTGACCCCCGGGGGTCCGGTCCGTTCGTCGCCGACGGACGAGATCGCGATCGCGGACGACCTCGGTCCCGACGCGCTGCTCGACCTGGCCGAGACGTGGTATCGCGAGGAACACGTCGCGAATGCCGAGGCGGCGTGCGAAGCGTTCGACGCCCGCTATGGCACCACGGAGTTGACGTCGCGGCAGCGCGGCCGCCGGGCCGAACTCTACGGACTGGCGTCGGCCAACAACGGTGAGCTGGCGATCGCCGAGCTGGCCTGGATGTCGGCGCTCGACCTGTTCGCCGCGGCCGGCGACGAAGTAAACCGGCAGATCACGCGGTCGCGTATCGCCCAGTTGATGTGCCGCACCGATCGTGCCGGGTTCGGGCTGCCGATCGCCGAAGACGCAACCGACTACGTCATCACGCATGGCCCGGTCGGACGTCGGGCCAGCGCTTACCGTCGGCTCGCGTTCTGTTACATGCTCGGTGGCCGCGTCGAGGATGCGTTGAACACGCTCGACGAGGCCGAGCCGTACGCGGCGGTGAGCGACGACACCCGTACGCCGATGTGGCTGCTCGTCGACCGGGCCGGCATCCTCGGGGAGACCGGTCAGATCGATGCCGCGCACGCCGCCGCCGAGCACGCCCGCAACGCGTGTCGCAGCGCCGGATTCCGCACCGGGCTCGCCGCCGCGAGCTGGATCAGCGGTCGCGCGCACGAAATCGGCGGCCGGTTGACCGATGCGCTCGCCGCCTACGACGAGGCGCTCGGCGTCTGCGATGACCTCGAGATGCGCCGCCAGCTCCGCCGTCAGCGTGGCACCATGCTGGCCGGCACGGCCCGGGCCGCCGAGGCGATCGACGACCTGGTGGCTTCCGTCGCCGACGCGGTCGCGGCGGGCGATCGGCCGGCGGCCACCACGCTGCGCCAACAACTCGCGACCGCGTACCTCAACAGCGGCCGGCCGCTGGACAGCGCCGACGTGGCCGAAGAGGCCGTCGCCGCGTTTGACCTCAACGACCCGAGCGCCGAAGCCGTCCGCCATCTGCTCGCCCAGGCTTACCGCGCTCTCGACCAGCCGGATCAAGCGATCGAGCAACTCGAGATGGTCGCGGTGAGTGGGGCGCATCGGGACTGCCCGGAACTTGTGGGCGAAATGAACGAGCAGATCGGCGATCTCCTCGACGCGCTCGACCGGGACGCCGCGGCGGCGTTGCGATACGCCGTTGCCGCCGACGCGTACCGCCGGGCCGATCTCCCGCTCGAACACGTACGAGCGAGCCGGCGCAACGCGACGTCGCTGATGTGGGCGAACCAGTTCGACGCGGCGGTCGAAGCGCTCGCCGATGCCGATCTCGCCGCCCTGTCGCTGGCCGGCGACGACCCGGACGTGGTGTGGGAGCGTGCGATCCTCGCCTGCGACGGTGGCCGGGTGATCGCCGCCCGGGGCGACCTGTCCGGCGGGATCCTGCGGATGGGCCCGGCGATCAGTGTGCTGCGATCGGTCGGCGACACTGGTGCCGCCACGTTCGCCGCCGGCATCTACGCCGATCTGCTGCTCAAAGCCGACCGACCCGAAGAGGTCGAGCCGGTGATAAACGCGGCCTTGTGCGATGTCCGCGACGACGGCACTCGCCAGCACCTCGCCTCGATGCTCGTTCGGGCACTGGAGGCGCAGCATCGTGATGCCGACGCCGCCGCGGTCCGGGACGCCTACCAGCTGGGTGCGTAACCTCGACCGTCTGCCACCCGGCCGGCGATGCTCGGCACGTGGGAGGATCGCGTCGCGGTCTGGGCTGGCCACAGGCCACGTCGCTACTCTGGCGGTGTGACTTCCACCGACCAGCGGATCAGGACCAGCGGCCATGCCAAACGCAGCCGTCGCGATGAGATCTTGGAAATCGCGGTCGGGCTCATCGCGGCCCGCGGATATCACGGCGTGTCGATGGATGACATCGGCGCCGCCGCCGGTGTCACCGGGCCCGCGCTCTACCACCACTTCGCCGGCAAGGAAGCGATGGTTGTCGCCGCGCTCATCCCGGTGAGCGAGGGTCTGCTGTCCGGCGGCATGGCGCTCGCCGACGAACACACCGGCGACCCGAGCGCGCTCCTCGATTCGCTGCTCGACTTCCACGTCGCGTTCGCATTGGAGAATCCAGCCGCTATCGCGCTGCACCTGCACGAGCTCGACCGCCTGCCGGAGGAGCCGCGCCGCGCGATCCGCCGGCTGCAGCGCCTGTACGTCGAGATCTGGGTGCAGACGCTGATCCTGCTGCGACCCGAATTGGCCGACGAGGAGGCCCGAGTTTTGGCGCACGCGGCGTTCGGTCTCATGAATTCGACGCCGTTCATCGCGGCTGATGTGGACCGGGACCGGCGCGCCGAGCTTTTGCGGGCGGCTACGTTGTCGGCCTTGACGGGTTGAGCTTGGGGCCGGCCCTGCCCACTCGCGACGCAGCGGTCAGGCTTGATCTACGCCGCGAGCGGGCACGGCCGGTCGTTAGTAGGCTCAGCCGCGTCGACGGCTTAGGAGCTATACGGGTGTACGTGATACCGAGAACGGTTACGTGGTGGCGGGGTTTGTCGCGTCGGACACGTGACTCGCGAGTAGCGGGTGAGCAGCGGTAGATTAACGATCGTTTAGGTCGTTGGGATGGCGGAGAGGGTTTGTTGAGGATGATCGGCTCGTTGTTGGTGGCGAACCGGGGGGAGATCGCGCGGCGGATCATCCGGACCGCAAAGCGGCTCGGCATTCGTACCGTGGCGGTCTACAGCGAGGCCGACGCCGGCCTGCCGTTCGTGACGGAAGCCGACGAGGCGGTGTTGATCGGCCCCGCGAATCCGGCCCAGTCCTACCGCAACACCGAGGCGATCCTGGCCGCGGCCAAGGCGACTGGCGCGGAGGCTATCCATCCCGGCTACGGCTTTCTGTCGGAGAATGCCGACTTCGCGCGCGCGGTTGGCGAGCACGGCCTGATCTGGGTCGGCCCGAGTCCGGAAGCAATCGTGGCGATGGGCGACAAGATCAACGCTCGCAACCTGATGGCGGCGGCCGGCGTGCCGGTGGCGCCAGGAACCACCGATCCGGCGGCCACCATCGAAGATGCGATCGCCGAGGCGGACCGCATCGGATATCCGGTCATGGTCAAGGCCGCGGCCGGTGGTGGCGGCATGGGCATGGCCGCGGCCGGCGACGAAGCGACACTGCGCGCCGAATTCGACAAGGTCCGCGCGTTCGCCGAGCGGATGTTCGGCGACGGGTCGGTGCTCATCGAGCGCTACTTCCCACGCGTACGCCATATTGAAGTGCAGATCCTCGGCCTCGCCGATGGACGCGTGATCGCGCTCGGCGAACGCGAATGCTCGGTGCAGCGCCGCAACCAGAAGGTCCTGGAAGAGACGCCGTCGCCCGCCGTCGACAGCGACCTGCGTGAGCGGTTGCAGGCCGCCGCGATCCGCGCCGGTCAGGCCGTCGGTTACACCAACGCCGGTACGGTCGAATGCCTGCTGGATCCCACGACGGGCGAGTTCTTCTTCCTGGAAATGAACACCCGGCTGCAGGTCGAGCACCCGATCACCGAGGCCGTCTACCGTGTCGACCTGGTCGAGGAGCAGCTGCGCGTCGCGAGCGGCATGGAGCCGGGATTCGACATCGACACGGTGTTCCCGCGCGGCCATGCGATCGAGATGCGCGTGAACGCCGAGGACCCGAAGCGATTCATGCCGGGCCCGGGCGCCGTGACGACGTGGGTTGAGCCGACCGGCGAGGGCGTACGGGTTGACTCCGGTTACGCCGCCGGGACGACGGTCACGCCCAACTACGACTCGCTGATGGCGAAGCTGATCGTGTTCGCCGACGATCGTCCCACCGCGATCGCGAGGGCTCGTGCGGCAGCAGCCGATTTCGACATCGTCGGCCCGAAGTCGAACCTGCCGTTCTTCACCGAACTATTCGACAACCCCGAGTTCATCGGCGGTGACTACGACACTGGGATCATCGGTCGGATGCGGCCGCCGAAGGTCAAGCAGTAGCCGCCGGCAACAGCGCGACCCTTCGCGGTGGCCGCGCGGCGCCGCGGTGGCCTCGGACGGGCCGCGCGAGATGAGGAGGGCGTGATGGCGACGATGCCCGATCACGTGTCGATCCGCGAGGTCGGACCGCGCGACGGCTTGCAGAACGAAGATCCGGTTCCGGTCGACGCAAAGGTCGAGTTGCTCGATGCGTTGTCACACACCGGTGTGCAGCGCATCGAAGCGGTGTCGTTCGTCCACCCGAAGGCGATACCGCAGATGGCCGACGCCGACGAGGTCTGGGCCAAGGCCAGTCCGGTCGACGGCGTGCACTACTCCGCGCTCGTACCGAATATCCGTG
>DASQPR010000102.1:0-5572 GCA_035643815.1 Micromonosporaceae bacterium
GGGCGCTGAAGCTGCTCGACCGGGTGGGTCTGGCCGAGAAGGCCGAGAGCCATCCGTCCCAGCTCTCCGGTGGGCAGCAGCAACGCGTGGCCATCGCCCGGGCGCTGGCGATGCAGCCGAAGCTCATGCTCTTCGACGAACCGACGTCGGCGCTCGACCCCGAACTCGTCGGTGAGGTGCTCGACGTCATGAAGGACCTCGCCACGGAAGGCATGACCATGATCGTCGTCACGCATGAGATCGGGTTCGCTCGCGAAGTCGGCGACAAGCTCACCTTCATGGACGATGGGGTCGTGGTTGAGGCCGGCCCGCCGCGCGAGATCATCAAGAATCCGCAACACCAACGGACCAAGGCGTTCCTGTCGAAGGTGCTGTAGCTCTCATCGCCGCCGGTCCAGGCGACCGGTGATGATCCGGTAAGGTTTCCTGATCGGCGGTGGGGCCCGCCGAGTCCGGTCGGCGCCATCCTGCGGCGGGACGAACCGCGACCATCTCGCCAACGGTCCCTACCAGACGTGGTAGGAGACCGCCTGTGGACGAACTGCGCCCCCATCACCTCCCGATCGACTCCGACATCGATCTGCATGTCGAACGGCAGCGGACCGAGCTTCTCCGTACCCATGGGGCGGTCCTGGCCGCGATCAGCGTCGGCGGGGCAATCGGCGCTCTAGCCCGCTATGGACTCGGCGTCGCGTTTCCACCCGGTCGCACCGGTTTCCCGTGGGCGACATTCGGGATCAACGTGGTCGGCAGCTTGCTGATCGGCATCCTGATGGTGCTCGTCGTCGACGTTTGGGAGGCCCATCCGCTGGTGCGTCCGTTTCTCGGCGTCGGGATCCTCGGCGGATTCACCACCTTCTCCACCTATGTCGTCGACGCGCAGCGGCTGGTCAACGCCGGTGCCGCTGCAACGGCGTTGGCCTACCTGGCCGCCACGCTCGCTGGCGCGATCTTCGCGGTTTACGTCGGGCTGACGATCACGCGGGCCGCGGTCGGCCGCCGGGCCGCACGTCGGGCCACCGAACGCGAGCGAGTGAACGCATGACGGTCGTGTTCGTGGTCGTCGGGGCCATGATCGGCGCACCACTGCGCTATTTGGCCGACCGGGCGGTGCAGGCGCGGCACGATTCGGCGTTCCCCTGGGGCACCCTTGCGGTCAACGTCGCTGGTTCATTCGTGCTCGGCCTGGTCATCGCCGGTGCCGCCGTGGAAGGCCTCTCGCCGCACGTCGTCGCATTCGTGGGTACGGGATTCTGCGGCGCTCTGACGACGTACTCGACCTTCAGCTACGAAACGGTACGGCTCGCACAGGACAACGCGCGGTTCTACGCCGTCGCGAACGTCGGTGCGAGTGTCGTCGCCGGCCTCGGCGCGGCCTTCTGCGGCGCCGCGGTCGCCCAGGCGATCTGGGGATGAGCCGGGCACCTCGCGATCGCCCGCCGCTCGGATGGCAGGATGCCGGTAAGCGTTCGATCTTCGCGAGGAGTATCCCGATGACAGAGTCCGTACCCACGCCGAGTGGTGGCGCCGATGTCACGACAGTCGACTTCCTCGCCCGCGTGCCCGAGGCCCGTCTGCTGCGGCTACGCGTCGTCGGTCTCGACGACATCGGTACGGCCACCCGAGCCGTACGCCTGGCCAGCGACGATCTGGCCGGCTTCGCGTACGCCCCCGGGCAGGATCTGATGCTGCTGGTCGACACGTCGGGCGGCCGGATCATCCGTCGGCGCTACACAATCCGACGCTTCGACCCGGCGGCGAACGTCGTCGAACTCGACGTGATCACCGACAGCGACGGGCCCGGCGGTCGCTGGCTGCGTGGCCTGGCCGTCGGGGACGAAGTCGAGGGCATCGGACCACGCGGGAAGATCACTCTCGCCGAGGGCGTCGACTGGCACCTCTTCGTCGGTGACGACGTGGCGCTGCCGGCGTTCGCGTCGATGATCGAGGCGATGCCGGCCGGCGGTCGCGCGGTCGTCATCGGCGAGGTCGCGACCGTCGGCGACGAAACGATCATCGACGAGACCGTACCGGTGGATCTTGATCTGGTCTGGCGCCACCGGGATGGCGCGCCGGCCGGTCGAGCGGACGCGCTGGTAGCCGCGGCCGAGGACGTGGCGCTGCCCACGGGCATCGGCCATGCGTACGTGTTCGGCGAAGCATCTGCGGTCAATGCCGTACGGGACGCCCTGATCGCGCGCGGCCTGCCTGGTGAGCGAATGTCGGTCAAGGCCTACTGGGGCCTCGGCCGGGCCAACGCAAGTCACGGTGAGCCGCTACGGAGCTGATGCCCCATTGGATTGCCGTCGGACCGCGGCGGTTACGGTGACGATCGAATAGGTTGCCATATGGAGGTGGCCATGCAGGACCGGTCGATTCAGGAGCACATTTCCGAACTCGTCGCGGAAGAGCACCAACTGCGGCGCGGCGTACAGGACGGCACCGTGAGCGCGGAGGCCGAGCACGCCCGACTGCGCCAGCTCGAGGTCGAACTCGACCAGGCCTGGGATCTGCTGCGCCGACGGCGGGCAGCCCGGGACAACCGCGAGAACCCGGACGGCGTCGCCGTTCGGCCGGCCAGTGAGGTCGAGGGCTACCGGCAGTAGGTCTGTCGCTTCCCGAAACATTGGGTGATTCGTCACCCAGCGTGGTATCCGGGGCTCGACCGGCCATGCCTATGAGGGCTTCAGTTGGGCACCCGGACGCACCACATCAACGCATCGTAGCGGCCGGCATTGGTCGGCGGCCGCCATCGGTGGCGCGAAACTGCAGATCACGGCCGATGGTGCGTATTCGTGCCCAACCGGAGCCCCGCCGCGTTTCCGGCGCCAGCGCGACTTTGCATCACCCTGTGTCACCGTCACGGTTGCGTGGTCGGCCGTCGCCTCAGGACCGTCGCGCCGCGTGACGACCGTTGACGATGTTATCATAGTGGCGGTCTGATTGACAAATCGACGAGATGACAGCGCGGGACCACAGTCGGGATTGCAGCGCAGTGACCGAACGTGATCATGGTGTGGGAGTGGTCACGCTCTGAGCGAACGACACCGGGGAACAATGGGCGGCCGTTGGGACTTGAGCGTGAATGACTCAAGTTCTAACGATCCCCTGAGGTGTTAAATGGCTACTCTTCCCGTTCTGCCGCTCACCGATCACGTCCTGCTCCCCGGCATGGTCGTCCCGGTGACGCTTGACGGCAGCACGCAGGCCGCAGTGGACGTGGCCCGGGCGAGCGCTGAGAACACGCTGCTCGCCGTGCCGCGCATCGACGGCGAATATGGCTCGGTCGGAACGATTGCGAAGATCGAGCAGGTTGGTCGGCTGTCCAGTGGTGAGGCCGCCGCGGTGATCCGTGGCGTCGCTCGGGCGCGGATCGGTTCGGGTGTTCCCGGTGCCGGCGCCGCCCTCTGGGTCGAGGCGACCGAGATCGAGGAACCGGCTCCGACCGGTCGCGCCCGCGAGCTGGCGCGCGAATACAAGGCTCTCGTTACGTCCGTGCTGCAGAAGCGCGGCGCGTGGCAGGTCATCGACGCCGTCGAGCGGATGACCGACCTCTCCGAGCTGGCGAACTCCGCCGGGTACGCGCCGTGGCTCTCGCTGGAGCAGAAGGCGCGACTGCTCGGTACGGACGACCTGACCGAGCGGTTCGAGCTGCTGGTCGGCTGGGTGCGCGAGCATCTCGCCGAGCAAGAGGTCACCGACAAGATCACTGAGGACGTCCGCGACGGCATCGAGAAGGGCCAGCGGGACTTCCTGCTGCGCCAGCAGCTCGCCGCGATCCGCAAGGAGCTGGGCGACGACGAGCCGGACGGCTCGGGTGACTACCGCACGCGCGTCGAGTCGGCCGATCTGCCGGACAACGTCCGCGAGGCGGCTCTCCGTGAGGTGGGCCGGCTGGAGCGGGCCAGCGACGCCTCGCCCGAGTCGGGCTGGATCCGTACCTGGCTGGACACCGTGCTGGAGATGCCGTGGACGGCGCGGACCGAGGACAACACGGACCTCGGCGCGGCTCGGTCGGTGCTTGACGCCGACCACGCCGGCCTGGCCGACGTGAAGGACCGCATCCTGGAATACCTGGCGGTGCGTAACCGCCGCGCCAACCGTGGTCTGCACGCGGTCGGCGGTCGTGGCTCCGGTGCCGTGCTGGCGCTGGCCGGTCCCCCCGGGGTCGGCAAGACGAGCCTCGGCGAGTCGGTGGCCCGAGCGCTCGGACGGAAGTTCGTCCGGGTCTCGCTCGGCGGCATCCGCGACGAGGCGGAGATCCGCGGACACCGGCGCACGTACGTCGGTGCACTGCCCGGCCGCGTCGTGCGAGCCATCCGCGAGGCCGGCTCGATGAACCCGGTCGTGCTATTGGACGAGATCGACAAGGTCTCGGCCGGGTACGCCGGCGACCCAGCCGCGGCGCTGCTGGAGGTGCTAGACCCGGCGCAGAACCACACGTTCCGGGATCACTACCTCGAGGTCGACCTGGACCTGTCGGACGTGCTGTTCCTGGCGACGGCGAACGTCGTGGAGAACATCCCCGGCCCGCTGCTGGACCGTATGGAGCTCGTGGCGCTTGACGGATACACCGAGGACGAGAAGGTCGCCATTGCTCGTGACCACCTGTGGCCACGGCAGCTCGACCGGGCCGGCCTCGGCCACACGCCGATCGACGCGGCCGAGGTCGCGGAGGCGGACGCCACGATCAGCATCGACTCGCAGATCGTCGCCGACGTGGACGTGACAATCGACGAGGCGGCACTTCGCAAGGTCGCCGGCGAGTACACCCGCGAGGCGGGCGTACGGCAGCTGGAGAGGGCGCTCGCGCGCATCCTGCGCAAGGTCGCCGTCAAGATCGCGGAGGATCCGTCGGCCGTACACATCGGCGCCGACGACCTGGTGCCGTACCTCGGCCGACCGCGATTCGAGTTCGAGTCGGCCGAGCGTACGGCGGTGCCGGGCGTGGCCACAGGCCTCGCGGTCACCGGTGCCGGCGGGGACGTGCTGTTCATCGAGGCAACCGCGATGGAAGGCGAGGGCGGCTTGACCCTCACCGGCCAGCTCGGTGACGTGATGAAGGAGTCGGCGCAGATCGCGCTGTCCTACCTTCGGTCACACGGTGCCGAACAGGGCATCGACGTCGGCACGTTGAGCGGCCGCCGGTTGCACGTCCACGTGCCGGCCGGCGCGGTGCCGAAGGACGGTCCGAGTGCCGGCATCACGATGGTGACCGCGCTCGCGTCGCTCGCCTCCGGGCGCCCGGTCCGGCCCGAGTTCGGCATGACCGGCGAGGTGACCCTGTCCGGTCGGGTGCTGCCCATCGGCGGCGTCAAGCAGAAGCTGCTCGCGGCGCACCGGGCCGGCCTCACCGAGGTCATCATCCCGGCCCGCAACGAGCCGGATCTGGATGACCTGCCCGAGGAGATCCGTTCCGAGCTGACCGTCCACCCGGTCCGCGACGTCGCCGACGTGCTTGCGCTTGCGCTGCGCTCGGCCGAGGTACGGCACCAGGTCGTCGGCGCCGATGTGTACGGCCGACGGATCCTCCGCGATCTTGACGGCGACCTTGCGCAGGATGCGCGCGAGC